>OMIH01000074.1 GCA_900299045.1 Methylococcaceae bacterium | reverse complement strand
CCCCAAATCGCTTTGCCACTTCTTCATTGGTGAGTCCTTCCTCTTCCTGTACCGAAAGCAGTTTCTTTCTAAATTGCCCTGCGTATGCCATATCAACTTCCAAATAACCCATTATCGCACTGATTTATGATGCGTTAGCTATATTTAACTAAACCAGTGGACGTTGATCGCTTAGTGTCTATGCTGCGCGTTTGGCTTTATCGTTAGCAAAACAAAACGGCGCTGAACATAAAAAAAAGCGACGTGAATTTTCATTCCGTCGCTTTTTTTAATTGATAATTGATATGGTGCGTTTGCGTTAATTTACCCACACACGGGCATTGCTAAAGAGTCGCAACCATGCACCGTCTGTGCCCCAGTCACTTGGATGCCACGAATTTTGAAGTGTTCTAAAGCAGCGTTCGGGATGTGGCATCATAATGGTCACTTTACCGTCAGTGGTAGTAAGCCCTGTCACACCAAACGGTGAACCATTAGGATTCGCTGGGAAATCCGTGGTAGGAATGCCACGCGAATCAACGTATGAGAGCGCAATCATTTTTTCTTCTACCGCATTTTGCAGATTTTGTGCAAAGACGGCGCGACCCTCGCCATGGGCTACGACAACGGGCATTCTTGACCCTGCCATGCCAGCAAGTAAAATGGATGGTGATTCTTCCACTTGTACCATGGCAACACGCGCTTCAAATTGTTCTGAGGTATTGCGCATGAAACGCGGCCAATGTTGCGCATTGGGGATAATGTCTTTTAATCCCGATAGCATTTGACAGCCATTGCAGACACCTAAACTAAAGGTATCTGCGCGTGCAAAAAAGTCCGCGAATTCTTGACGCGCAAGGGGATTGAATAAAATAGATTTTGCCCAGCCACCGCCAGCACCTAAAACGTCCCCATACGAAAAGCCACCGCAAGCCACAAGACCTTTAAAATCACGCAAACTCACGCGTCCGTGAATAATATCGCTCATGTGTACATCAATACTGGTAAATCCAGCGCGATCAAAAGCGGCGGCCATTTCAACATGACCATTAACGCCTTGTTCGCGCAAAATAGCCACTTTAGGGCGAGTCAACGCTAAAAATGGCACGGAAATATCTTCGTTAACGTCAAATGTGAGCATCGCGTGTAAACCACGATCAGCATCATTGTCAATTTGTGCAAATTCTTGCGCTGCACACGTTGGGTTGTCACGCAATGCTTGCATACGGTAACTGAGCTCTGACCACGTTTTTTGCAGTTGTGCACGTGAGGCACTGTAAATTATGTCACCGCCCTGTGAAATGGTTAAACGTTGATTTTCCTGTGAACCGACATGACCTACGTCAAAGACGCAATCAATTAAGCCATTTTGTGCAAGCAACGTTTTGACATCATTAACGTCTTCGCGGCGAACTTGAACCACCGCCCCTAATTCTTCGTTAAATAAATTACTGAGTGTATCCGCGCTTAGGGCATCTAGCACAAGATTGACCTCAAGTCGACTTGCAAATAGCATTTCAGCGCCTACCGCAAGTAACCCCCCATCAGAGCGATCATGATACGCGACCAATTTTTGCTGTTGATTGAGCGTTTGAATGGATTCGAAAAAGGCTTTTAAACGTGCGGCATCGTCTACATCAGGGGCGTTATCGCCAAGCTGGTTGTAAACCTGCGCGAGAACACTTCCCCCCAAGCGATTTTTACCCGCGCCCAAATCAATAAGCAACAACACGCTATTTTCAATCGCTTGTAGCTGTGGCGTTAACGTTTTGCAAACGTCTAAAACAGGCGCGAAAGCTGTAATAATTAGCGACAACGGTGAAGTCATCGTTTTTTCACCCGCCTCATCGTGCCATACGGTTTTCATGGACAGTGAATCTTTACCAACAGGAATTGCAATACCTAGAGCAGGGCAGAGTTCCAATCCTACGGCTTTGACTGTATCAAATAACGCCGCATCTTCACCAGCAACGCCTGCGGCTGCCATCCAATTTGCCGATAATTTAATATCGCGTATGCTATCAATTCGCGCCGCCGCTAAATTGGTTAACGCCTCACCAATCGCCATGCGTCCTGACGCGGGTGCATTAATCACCGCAATGGGTGTGCGTTCGCCCATAGCCATGGCTTCACCGGTTATCGCTTGGAAGCCCGATGTGGTGACGGCAACATCTGCCACGGGAATTTGCCATGGACCGACCATTTGATCTCGAGCAACCAATCCTGTTACGGATCTATCGCCAATGTGAATGAGAAAACTTTTGTCCGCTACCGCAGGAAACGCGAGAACACGATTAATTGCGTCAGAGAGTGTAATGTCGTCCATACTCAACGTAGCGACATTCGGCGCAACGTGTTCAACGGTGCGGTGCATTTTAGGTGGTTTACCAAAAAGTACCGACATAGGCAAATCAACGGCTTGATGATTGAGTAGATTATCAGACAAACTCAACTGCTCTTCGTCTGTCGCCTCGCCAATGACCGCATATAAGCAATGCTCACGCTCACAGAAGGCTTTAAATAAATCCAGTGATTCGGGTCTAATAGCCACAACATAGCGTTCTTGTGCTTCATTGCACCAAATTTGCATAGGCGACATGCCTAAGTCGGCATTTTGAACGTGTCGCAACTCAAAGCGTCCACCACGATCACAATCATGAATAATTTCAGGTACGGCATTCGATAACCCCCCTGCACCAATATCATGAATAGACACAATCGGTGTATTTTCACCGAGTGCATTGCAGTGATTAATCACTTCTTGGCAACGACGTTGCATTTCAGGATTTTCACGCTGAACGCTGGCAAAATCGAGCGTTTCTAAGCTTTCGCCTGATGCTTGGGAGGAGGCTGCACTGCCGCCAAGACCAATTAACATGGCAGGGCCACCCAAAATAATAATGAGTGAGCCGGCTGGAATGGCTTGTTTTTTAACGAGCATCGGGCGAATACTGCCCACGCCACCCGCAATCATAATGGGTTTATGATAGCCGCGTAGCGCATTTTCTTGATGTAAAACAGGTTGTTCAAAGGTACGGAAATACCCCGTTAAATTAGGGCGACCGAATTCGTTATTAAAAGCAGCGCCCCCGAGCGGCCCGTCAAGCATGATGTCGAGCGCACTGGCGATGCGCTCAGGTTTGCCATGCTGTTGTTCCCAAGGTTGCGCGAAATTAGGCACATGGAGATGGGAAACCGAAAAACCGGTTAAACCTGCTTTTGGCGTAGAGCCACGACCGGTGGCGCCTTCATCACGAATTTCACCACCACTACCCGTTGCCGCACCTGAATAGGGTGAAATCGCTGTTGGGTGATTGTGCGTTTCCACTTTCATGAGCAGATGCGATGCCTCTTGCGTGTAGGCATATTCACCCGTGTGGGGGTGGCGAATAAAGACGCTGGTATGTGCATTTTCAACCACTGACGCATTATCATGATACGCTGATAAAATACCGTGCGGACTCACCTCAGAGGTATGGCGAATCATACTGAAAAGCGATTGCGCTTGCTCAACACCATCGATAGTCCAATTTGCATTGAAGATTTTATGGCGGCAATGCTCAGAATTCGCTTGCGCAAACATCATTAATTCTACGTCCGTTGGATTGCGTCCAAGTTGTGTAAATGCTTGCGTTAAATATGCAATTTCATCGGGTGATAGCGCTAACCCCAGTTCTGTATTGGCTAACACAAGCGCATCATGACCTTGCTCAATGACGTTCACATGAAGCAGTGGCAAAGGAGCATGCTCAACAAATAAATCTATATTATCTTGATGATAAACCACAGTTTGCGTCATGCGATCATGCAGTTTAGCAGCGACATTTTCATTTAGAGGTGTGCTACTAACAATAAAATATTCAATGCCGCGTTCAATGCGCTTGATGCCATGTAGCCCACAGCGATGCGCAATATCGGTCGCTTTGCTTGACCAAGGAGAGATAGTGCCTGAGCGAGGAACAACAAGTAGGCATTCACCTACGCTATCATCGATGTAATTAGGCGCTCCGTAGGTGAGCAGTTGCTCGAGAATCTCTTTATTGTCTTGCGTGAGCTCGCCTGACACAAAATGAACAAAACGGGCAGCCACTTTTTGAATGTCAGATTGCACAGTTTGCAAGTCAGCGAGTAATTTTTCTAAACGAAAATCAGATAATGCGGCGGTGCTAATGAATTTTTGCATGAGGTTTTGAATGAACTATGAAAAAGGTTAGGTAAATTTGGGATGTTCTTGCCTGTGTTCTACAAATCTAATTCAAATGGGCTATCTCTTTAGATTCTAGTTGACTAGGCTCACTTCATCTATGCAAATCAGCTTTAATGGTGTTATATAAACGCATAAAAACGGCATTGCTTTGCGCAAGTGGTTTTAAATTACTTGAGAGCAGTGTTGCGGATGTTTGGTCGCTGCCATTTTCTGCAAATTCAATGACATAAATTTTTTCATCGGCTTCAAAAATGTCAAACATAGACAGCGTTTCATCTAAAAACGATTTTTCAGTTGGCGCGGTGGGCGCTTGTGTCACTTGAATTTTGATGGTTTTGGCTTCTTCGCTACGCTCAAGTATTTCAATTCCGCTACGACCAATGGCTTTTCCAACAATACGAAAAGCACGCTCAAAAGGCACATTTAAAGCAAAGCGTGAGGCGTTATCCTCACTGAGTGTTAAACGAATGTCGTCACGATTGAGTGGAATGGTGTCGGTATTTACAGGCTGGCGATTGTCAATGGACGGTTTTGCAACGCTTGCCTGTAGTTCAGGTGTTTTGTCAATCGCCGTTTTTTCCATCACAGGCGGCAATGCCGCGACGCGAGAGAGTGTTTTTGTTTTGTGCATGAGGTCGGGAGGAATCACAAGCGGTGCCAGCTCACTGGTAAATTGGTAATCCTTTTCTTTATCAGGAAACCAACTTTGTATCACCGTACAGCCGCTTAAACCGCCGGCAACGCATAAAGCCATCACGAAAGCCATGTTTTTCATGTTATAGCACGCCTGCTTGGTGCATCGCAGCGCGAACCGATTCAACACAGTCTTCAGTTAGCCATGTCAGCGGCAGACGAATACCTGGGTGCATTAAGCCCATTTCAGCTACCGCCCATTTGACAGGAATGGGATTTGCTTGGATAAATAAGGTACGGTGAAGTGCGGCTAATTTTGTATCAATGTCAGCGGCTATTTCCGCATTGCCTGCCATAGCAGCGCAAATCATCTCATGGACTAAACGAGGCGCGACGTTACCGGTCACGGTAATACTTCCATTGCCCCCAAGCAAACAAAATTCACGGCTAGTGGCATCGTCACCGGTGTAAATCGCAAAATCGGGCGATGTTAAATCACGGATTTGTTTCACACGCGATAAATCACCTGTCGCTTCTTTAACGCCAACAATGTTGGGTATGTGAGAAAGACGTCCAATCGTATCAGGCAACATATCGCACGCGGTTCTACCGGGGACGTTATATAAAATTTGCGGAATATCGACAGCCTCTGCAATGGCTTTATGATGTAAATACAGTCCTTCCTGCGTGGGTTTATTGTAGTAAGGCGTCACAATCAAACACGCATCAGCGCCGAGCGCTTTGGCTTTTTGTGTTAAGTTAATGGCTTCTGTGGTGGAATTTGACCCCGTGCCAGCAATGACAGGAATACGCCCAGCCACTTGCTTGACAATAAATTCAATCACATTGCAATGTTCTTCTTCATTTAATGTTGCCGACTCGCCAGTTGTGCCAACAGCGACGAGGGCGTCACTACCTTGTGCAATGTGAAATTCACACAACGCGGCTAAACTGTCGGTATCGATGACACCGTTGTTATCCATTGGGGTGACTAACGCAACGATACTACCTTGAATCATGAAAGCTCTCTACGGTGAGGGTTTGAAAATGAAATACTGAAAACTTGCGTATATTATAACAAGCAAATCCTTAAAAATGGCTAAATTAGCAGAATAGCTTGCAAATGCGCTATAATTTGGCTATTGGAAACAATTATCCTCCCCGCGCTATCCGCGCATTCAAATTATGCAACAGGTACATTATGTCTAACGATACATCCCTTCCATTGTCATTTCGTGATTTAGGTCTTATTGAGCCGCTTTTTAAAGCGCTCAAAGACATCGGTTACGAAACGCCCTCTCCCATTCAAGCACAAACTATCCCCTATATTCTCGACGGAAAAGACGTTTTGGGGCAAGCCCAAACCGGTACAGGTAAAACAGCGGCGTTTTCATTACCCATTTTGTCACGTATTGATTTAAAACAAAAAGAAACGCAAGTGCTCGTATTAGCGCCAACGCGTGAATTAGCCATTCAAGTTGCTGAAGCGTTTCAGCGTTATGCGTCACATTTGAAAGATTTCCACGTTTTGCCTATTTATGGTGGACAAGATTACGGCACACAGTTGCGCCAACTCAAACGCGGTGCACAAGTGGTGGTTGGCACCCCAGGGCGCGTCATGGATCACATGCGCAAAGGCACATTGAAACTTGATTATTTAAAGTTTTTGGTACTTGATGAAGCCGACGAGATGCTCCGAATGGGTTTTATTGATGACGTGGAGTGGATTTTAGATCAAACACCTGAAAATCGCCAAATTGCGTTGTTTTCAGCAACGATGCCTACCGCTATTCGCAAAATTGCGCAAGAATATTTGCATGAACCTGAACATGTGACCATTAAAGTCACAACAGCGTCTGCGGAAAATATTCGTCAGCGTTACTGGCTGGTGAGTGGTGTGCATAAATTGGATGCGTTAACGCGTATTTTGGAAGCAGAAACATTTGATGGCATGATTATTTTCGTGCGCACTAAAACAGCGACTATTGAGCTTGCAGAAAAATTAGAAGCGCGTGGGTATTCTGCAGCCGCCATTAACGGCGATATGTCGCAAAGTTTGCGTGAGCGTGCGATTAGTCATTTGAAAAATGGCAAACTCGATATTTTAATCGCTACCGATGTTGCCGCGCGTGGACTTGACGTGGATAGAATTACGCACGTTTTAAACTATGATATCCCCTACGACACCGAATCTTACGTTCACCGTATTGGTCGTACCGGTCGCGCGGGACGTACGGGTGATGCGATTTTATTTATCGCACCGCGTGAGCGCAAATTGTTAATGAATATTGAACGCGCTACCAAGCAAAAAGTGGAGCAAATGGATCTGCCTTCCACAGAAATCATTAACAACAAGCGTATTAACCGCTTTAAACAAAATATTACAGATACCCTTGCAGCGCATGAACTCAGTTTCTTTACGCAGTTAATTGAGCAATATGAACGCGAACATAATGTCACCGCGCTAGAAATTGCCGCCGCACTTGCAAAATTAGTACAAGGCGACGAACCGTTATTGATGTCACCGCCTAAAAGAGTGGCTGAACGTGACCGTGATCGTGATGAGCGTTCAGCACGCAGAGATTCTCGCTCAGAGGGACGTGGCGCGGTGCGCGGTGAGCGTCCGTCAAGACGGGGTGACGAGCGTGGTGAGCGTCGTCCTAAGCGTGATTTTGCTGGGGCAAATATTGAAATGGAAACATTCCGCATTGAAGTGGGTCATGCACATGGCGTAAAACCAGGCAATATTGTCGGTGCGATTGCGAATGAAACCGGTATTGATGGTGATCATATTGCACGAATTCGCATTGAAGATGATTACAGCACAGTGGAATTACCCGCTGGCATGCCTAAAGAATTGTTGCAAGAGTTGCGTAAAGTGCGCGTTGCGGGTCAGCTTTTGAATATTTCAAGTCTTGGCGCAGGCAGTGCTAGTCGATCGTCGGAAGGAAAAAAATTCCCTAAATTTGATGATGGCGGTAAAAAAGACAAAAGCAAAAAACGGTTAAGCTCAACGTCGCGTCGGGCAAAAGAGCCTAGTAATGCTTAATTAAATTACGCCGATAAAAAAAGCCGATACGCAAAAAACGTATCGGCTTTTTTGTGAGCAGAAAAAGAAAAACCTTATCTGCCGAATCGTTTGTTGAATTTATCAACGCGACCCGCTGTGTCAACAACGCGTTGTTTCCCTGTGTAGAAGGGATGGCAAGATGAACAAACCTCAATTTGTAAATCCTTAGCCAACGCAGAACCGGTCACAAAAGTATTACCGCAACCACAAGAAACGGTAATTTGTTTATAATTAGGATGAATTTCTGGTTTCATAGTATTTTCGCATTGCCGCAAACGGGCACTGATAAGTAAAAAACGAAGTATGATACCGACTTAACTTACAAATCGCAATGGATTCATTTTTTATGCGCATTATGACATTTAACGCAAACGGTATTCGCTCTGCTGAACGTAAAGGTTTTTTTACTTGGTTAGCGCAGCAGAATGTAGATTTTGTCTGCATTCAAGAAACTAAAGCACAGGTCGCACAACTCGATGCGGCGGTATTTTATCCTGCGCCTTATCATTGCTTTTATCATGATGCGCAAAAAAAAGGCTACAGTGGTGTTGCCCTTTATTGTCGAGAAAAACCCGATGACGTTATTTACGGCATGGGCGATGATGAAATTGATTTTGAGGGACGCTATATTGAAGTACGACACGGAAATTTAAGTGTCATTTCACTTTATTTGCCGTCAGGCTCATCGGGCGAGCTGCGTCAGGCATTCAAATATGACGTACTTGAGAAATTTAGAGCGCATTTGCACGCATTAGAAAAAACAGGGCGCGATATTGTGATTGGTGGTGATTGGAATATTGCTCACAAACCCATTGATTTAAAAAATTGGCGTGGTAATCAAAAGAACTCGGGTTTTCTGCCAGAAGAACGCGCTTGGATGGACGCGCTTTTTAGTGAAAATCAATGGTGTGATGCGTTCCGATTGGTTAATCAAGAATCAGACCAATATACTTGGTGGTCAAATCGTGGTCAAGCCAGAGCCAATAATGTTGGGTGGCGTATTGACTACCATATCATTAGTGCATCATTGAAAGATCAGGTAACGGCAACGAGTATTTATACGGCTGAACATTTTTCAGATCATGCGCCATTGATTATCGATTATGTGCCTGTGACAGGCTGATAGTTTATTTTTATTTTTAGGATAGATACGTTATGCGTTGCCCATTTTGCGCTGAAAACGATACCCGTGTATTAGATTCTCGTCTTGCCAATGAAGGCG
Organism: Methylococcaceae bacterium; assembly: GCA_900299045.1. Lineage (GTDB taxonomy): Bacteria > Pseudomonadota > Gammaproteobacteria > Methylococcales > Methylomonadaceae > UBA10906. The sequence goes on along the minus strand of OMIH01000074.1, from coordinate 6,398 downwards.
ATCAAGTGCGCCGACGGCGGGAGTGTTGTGGTTGTAAATCGCGTTTTACCACCTACGAAGTGGCTGAACTCGATATGCCTGACGTTGTGAAATGTGACGGTACAAGGCAGTCTTTTGATGAGAGAAAATTGTCCTCAGGCTTTTTTAAGGCGCTTGAGAAAAGACCTGTGAATCGTGACGTGATTGTGTTGACGGTGAATCGGATTAAGCGTAGTTTAATGGGAAAAACCGATAACGAGATTTCTAGCCAGTTACTTGGCGAAAAAGTCATGGAAGAATTACGCCATATTGATCATGTCGCGTATGTGCGTTTTGCGTCGGTGTATCGTAGTTTTGAGGATGTCAGCGAATTTAACGATGTCATTGCTAATTTACACAATGAGAGCAGTCATGAATAACCACGAAAAAAATGATTTTCATTTTATGGCGCGAGCGTTAATTCTTGCCGAGCGGGGGCGTTATACAACAGATCCTAATCCTCGCGTTGGGTGTGTGCTGGTTCAGAATGGAGAAATCATTGGTGAAGGCTGGCATGAGCGAGCAGGACAGGCGCACGCAGAAGTTTATGCGCTCAATCATGCGACACAGTCTGTTGAGGGTGCAACAGCCTACGTGACGCTTGAGCCGTGTAGTCATCATGGACGTACGCCACCGTGTTGTGATGCGTTAATTGCAGCGGGAATTTCACGTTTAGTGGTCGCTATGCGTGACCCTAATCCACGCGTTGCAGGGCAAGGTTTGGCACGCTGCAGAGAGGCGGGTATTGAGGTAGTTTGCGATATTCTCAGCGAGCAAGCACAAGCGCTCAATGAAGGCTTTATTTCACGCATGACACATAACAGACCTTTTGTACGCAGTAAAATTGCGATGAGCTTAGATGGTCGCACGGCACTGGCTAATGGAGAGAGTCAATGGATTACATCAACGGTGTCACGCGAAGATGTACACCGTTTTCGTGCGCAAAGCAGTGCCATTTTAACGGCAATAGGCACCGTTTTAATTGATAACCCAACGCTCAATGCACGAGTTGATTTTCCGTTGGTACAGCCCGTTCGCGTTGTATTGGATTCACAATTAAAACTCATGCCAAACGCGAAAATGCGTGAAATTGATGGCGCTATTTTGGTGCTGACTTGCAATGAAAATGCGGAAAAAAAAGCCATACTTGAGCAAGCGGGTTTTGAGGTTTACGTTTTGCCTCCTTATCAAGGGCGCCTCGATTTACACGCGGTGATGGCATTTTTAGCAACAAAAGAAATTAACAATGTATTCGTAGAAGCAGGGGCGAGTTTGAATGGTGCGCTGCTTGAAGCTAATTTGGTCGATGAATGGCTTATCTATATGGCGCCTTGTGTATTGGGTGATAAAGGGCGTGGAATATTTGTATTGCCAGAATTAACCTCTATGAAACATAAATCACATTTCCATTGGCAAGATGTTCGGTATGTTGGACACGATTTACGTTTAACATTATCGAGAAAAAACAATGTGATAGCATAATGCTCACGTTCGATTTTTGCGTTGCTGGCGCGGATGATGTGGATTCTATTGTTGAGGTAGTGAATACTGCTTATCGCGGTGAATTGAGTCGACAAGGATGGACAACAGAAGCCGATTTACTCGATGGGCGTCGCACGGAATTAAACGAAATTTCGCGTTTACTTCACGCAAATAACGCAATTTTGCTTTGCTGCAAAACGCAAAATCAACTCATCGGCTCGGTTTGCGCTAAATATAGCAACAAACAAGTTAACATAGGGATGCTTGCTGTGAACCCGCTTTATCAAAATCAAGGCATTGGCAAACAATTACTGCAACATGCCGAAGGCTACGCAGCGAAGAAATGGCGCGTTGAGCGTTATGTTTTGGAAGTGATTGATTGTCGCCATACGTTGATTTCATTCTATGAACGAAGAGGGTATACGTTGACATCCGAAAAGCGAGAATTTCCAGTTAATCCCACGTTATGGACACCTAAAGTAGAGGGATTGGCGTTGCTGATTTTAGCGAAGTCATTTTTATATCAGAATGACGCAAAATCGAGGTGTAGATAAACTCAAGTGACTGAATGGAGTGATGTGTTTGCTGAATAAACGAAACCTAAACTAAAGCACTTCTTTGTCATAGCCCGTTTTTTAATAGACTATGACAAAAGCGTAAATAAATGAGGGTATTAGTCAATTTTAACTAATTCACAATACTAATTTTGGCAAATTTACGTTTGCCTACTTGATACACATGTGTGGTGTTGACGTTAATATCTAATTTAGTATTTTCTACTTTTTCACCATCAATTTTCACGGCACCTTGATTAATCATGCGGATGGCTTCAGAGGTGCTGCTGGTTAAATTCGCTTCTTTTAACACGTTGGCAATACCAATGGACGCACCTTTAATATTGAGCGTGACTTCATCGATATCATCGGGAATCGCGCCACGTTGAAAACGCGCTTCAAAATTTTCAAGTGCTTTGATAGCCGCCGCTTCGTCGTGAAAACGTGCGATGATTTCTTGCGCAAGTTTGAATTTATAGTCACGCGGATTCGCGCCATTTTGGCATTCGCTATTCCATGCGGCAATTTCAGACATCGGGCGGAAACTGAGCAATTCAAAATAACGCCACATAAGTTCATCGCTAATGGACATAATTTTGCCAAACATTTCATCGGGCGCATCTGCAATGCCAATGTAATTATTCAGTGATTTTGACATTTTTTGAACGCCATCAAGTCCTTCTAAAATGGGCATGGTCATGACCACTTGCGGTTTTTGACCAAACACTTCTTGAAGTTGGCGACCCATAAGTAAATTGAATTTTTGATCGGTGCCGCCAAGTTCAACGTCTGCTTTCATCGCAACAGAATCGTAACCTTGAATAAGTGGGTATAAAAATTCGTGAATGGCAATCGATTGATTATTTTTAAAACGTTTGCTGAAATCATCACGCTCAAGCATCCTCGCCACGGTATTTTTTGCGGCAAGTTGAATTAATTCCGCTGACGACATCGCATTCATCCACGTTGAGTTGAATAGGATTTGCGTTTTTTCGGGGTCGAGAATTTTAAAAATTTGGGTTTGATACGTTTTGGCATTTTCGGCAACTTCCTCGCGCGTTAGCGGTTTGCGCGTGACATTTTTGCCGGTTGGGTCGCCAATCATGCCTGTGAAATCACCAATTAAAAACAACACTTCATGTCCTGCGTCTTGAAATTGCTTGAGTTTATTGATTAATACCGTGTGACCTAAATGCAGGTCTGGTGCAGTGGGATCAAAACCCGCTTTAATGCGTAATGGGCGATTTTCAGCGAGTTTTTTAACCAATTCAGCTTCGAGCAGAACCTCATGTGTGCCGCGTAGTAATTCGTTTATTATCGTTGGATTTGATGTATTCAAAGGAAAGCCTCAAAATAAAAGTATAAAAAGAGGGGAATGCGCAGGCATCCCAGCTAAACATAGATTATCATAGATAACACTCGATTGAATTTAACAACGCAACTTTTACTATCATGCCTAGCACTTCACACCTCAGCTCATCACCATCAACAATGCTTACGGTTTTGCAAAATAAAGGCAAACTTTCGTTGTCTGATTTGAAAAAAGTCGAGCGTATGCAAAAAACCGCCGTGGCTGAAAGTTTACCGACCTTGCTGATTAAATTAGGACTTTGCTCTGAGCTGGATGTGGCGTTAGCGTTTGTTGAAAGTAGTGGCGTTGCGCGTATTCACCCTGAGCAGTATCCGCAGGAAAAAATATTGCCCGATACCGTGTCTTTGCGTTTTTTAAAACAATACCATCTGGTGGGATTAAGCGAAGATGACGAGGCAATCCACGTTGCGATGCTCGACCCTGAAGATAATTTTGTTTTAGATTCACTGCGCATTATTATCGGAAAAACGATTCTGCCCAGTGTGGGCGTATTGTCTGAAATTGACAGTGCCCTCGCGGTTCAATACGGTGAAGTCAAAGGGAAAAATGATGAGCAACTCGATGATTTTGCCTTTGATGAACTCGGTGAAGAAGATTTGGCGCACTTAAAGGATTTAGCCAGTGAAGCGCCGGTGATTAAAATGGTGAACGCCATTATGCAACGCGCCATTGAAGTAAAAGCATCTGATATTCATATTGAACCCTTTGAGCAAACACTCAACGTGCGTTTGCGCGTGGATGGCGTATTGCAGGATATTGACGCGCCACCAGTTAAGTCGACTGCGGCGGTGATTTCGCGCATCAAAATCATGGCGAAACTCAATATTGCCGAGCGTCGTCTGCCGCAAGATGGACGCATTAAAGTACAAATGCTGGGTAAAGAACTCGATTTGCGTGTGTCGAGCATTCCCACCATGTATGGCGAGAGCGTTGTCATTCGTTTGCTTGATAAAGAAAATACCGTGCTGGACTTTGAAGCATTAGGCTTTGCAGGGCGTCAATTAACGCAATTTCTCGATGTTCTCGCGCAGCCACACGGAATTATTTTAATTACCGGTCCAACCGGTAGCGGTAAATCGACAACGATGTACGCTGCGCTCAAGCAATTAAACACCACCGCGCGAAAAATTATCACGGTTGAAGATCCCGTGGAATATCAAATGGACGGTATCAATCAAATTCAAGCCAAGCCGCAAATTGGATTGACGTTTGCTGTCGCGTTGCGTTCGATTGTTCGTCAAGATCCTGATGTCATTATGATTGGTGAAATGCGTGACCTAGAAACCGCCCGTATTGCGGTGCAATCTGCGTTGACGGGGCATTTAGTACTTTCAACGCTACATACCAATGACGCGGCGGGTGGCGTGACGCGTTTGCTTGATATGGGACTTGAAGAATATTTACTCACTTCCACGGTGAATGGCATTTTAGCACAGCGGCTCGTGCGTCAGCTTTGCGTGCAATGTAAACAGGCTTATGTCGCGCCAGAGGCGTTAATTGACAAAATGCGGTTGCGTCGCTTTCAACCAGAAGGCGCTATTACATTATTTAAAACCGTAGGATGCGTAGCGTGCGGTGGACTGGGGTATCGTGGGCGTTTGGCGATTATCGAATTTTTGCCGATGAGTGATTCGATTCGTCAATTGATTATGAGCCATGCTTCCGCTGGTGCGATTGAAACGCTCGCTAGAGAGGAGGGGATGATCACGCTTTATGAAAATGGGTTGCAGAAAGTATTGCAAGGCGTCACCACACTCGAAGAAGTGATGCGCGTGACAGCGGAGAATTAAAGCGTGACCTTATTTTTTTATCAAGCGGTAAATAGTGCCGGTGAAACCATTGAAGGTGAGTTGGAAGCGATTGATGAAGTCAATTGTGTTCAGCAACTTCAACAAGAAGGGTATATTCCACTGCACGTTAAGCCAGTCACAAGCCAGACGTTTTTAGGTTTTCAGCTAAACGGGCAACGCGGCAAATTGTCCAATAAACAGATTGTGCTTTTTACCGGTGAACTAGCAACATTGCTTGAATCAGGTCTGCCGCTGGATCGTTCGTTATTGGTACTGATGGACTTGGCAAGTGATAACGAAAATTTAACGAAATTGATTGGTCGCGTGCTTGAAAAAGTGAAAAGTGGGGTATCGCTTGCCGATGCGCTAGAGCAGCAATCGGGCGTTTTTAGTAAATTTTACTTAAATATGATTCGTGCGGGTGAAGCGGGCGGTCATTTAGGTGACGTTCTCAATCGCCTCGCCGCGTATTTGGAGAGTTCGCAAGAGTTAAAAGACACCGTGAGTACCGCGTTAATTTATCCAACCATTTTGCTGGTGATGTCGCTGGCATCGCTGTTTATCATGTTGACGTTTGTGGTGCCGCAATTTAGCGAGATGTTTGCAAGTGCGGGTAAGGCGTTGCCGCTGTCTACGCAAATGGTGATTGGCGTGGCAAATTGGCTTCAGCAATACTGGTGGGCGGTGATTGGCAGTATGGTGGGCGTGATGGGGTATTTTAATTCGCAACTTAGCAATAAAGACACCAAGCGCGTTTGGGATGCGCGTTGGTTAAAATTACCGCTTGTGGGTGAGATGATTTTAAATAAAGAAATCGCCAATGTGACGCGCACGCTTGGCACATTGCTGGGAAATGGTGTATCCATTTTATCTGCTTTAATGATTGTGCGCGAAACGGTCGATAATTTACATATTGCTGAGGCACTTGACGATACCGGTGAGCAAATCAAGCAAGGTAAAACCCTCTTTGATGCGCTCGAGCAAAAAGCGATTTTCCCCAAAATGGCAATGCAAATGATTAAAATGGGTGAAGAAACGGGGCATTTAGAAGAAATGCTACTGCGTGTTGCCACCATTTATGACAAACAACTGCGTGTTTCCATTACGCGTATGTTAGCGTTACTTGAGCCAGCCTTAATTATTACACTAGGCATTATGATTGCCGGTATTATTGTTTCTATT
>OMIH01000073.1 GCA_900299045.1 Methylococcaceae bacterium | reverse complement strand
ATGGTCAAATCTTTTTAGAAAGCAACTTATTTAATTCAGGCATTCGTCCAGCGGTTAATGCGGGGTTATCTGTTTCTCGTGTAGGTGGTGCAGCACAAACAAAAATCATCAAAAAACTAGGTGGTGGTACACGTTTGGATTTAGCGCAGTATCGCGAATTAGCCGCATTTGCACAGTTTCCATCTGATTTGGATGAAAGCACACGGAAACAAATTGAACGTGGTCAACGTGTAACTGAGTTGATGAAACAAAAGCAATACTCACCTATGTCAGTTGCTCAAATGGGCGTTTCCTTATTTGCGGCTAACGAGGGTTTTCTTGATAATATCGAAGTCAATAAAGTGTTAGACTTTGAAGCAGCATTGCTTGCCTATTTCAAATCGGAACATACGGAATTAATGGACTCAATTAATGCAACCGGTGATTTTAGCAATGAAATCGGCGCGAGCATTCGAGCAAGCATTGAAACGTTTGTAAAAACTCACAGTTGGTAAAAAGGTCTTCTTATGGCTGTTGGTAAAGAAATACGCACAAAGATTAGCAGTATTAAGAATACTCAGAAGATCACTCGCGCCATGGAAATGGTTGCAGCCAGCAAGATGCGTAAAACAAAAGATAGAATGTTGGCAACGCGTCCATATTCAAAGAAAATTGCAAAGATCATTAAACATCTTGCGCATGCAAATCCTGAATATAAGCATTCTTTTCTTGTTAAACGCGACGTAAAGCGAGTTGGTGTTATTGCAATTAGCTCGGATCGTGGTTTGTGCGGTGGTTTAAATTCTAATTTATTTAGAAAGGTATTAACCCAGCTAAAACATTGGGATAGCGCTGGTATTGAGGTTGATGTTTGTACTGTCGGCTCTAAAGCTTATGGTTTTTTTGGCGGGCTTAAAAAAATCAAGGTAACAGGTCATGTGGCAAAACTTGGTGATACACCTCATCTAAGTGATATCATCGGCGTTATTAAATTGATGTTAGATGCTTACATGCAAGGTGAAATTGATGAACTGCATCTCGTAAGCAATGGTTTTGTTAACACGATGACGCAGCATCCAACGATAGATCAGCTTTTGCCTATTGTGCCAAGTGAATTAGATGAGCAGTTAAGTAGTCGGCATTGGGATTACATTTATGAGCCTGATGCGAAAGAAGTTTTAGATCATTTGTTGACACGATATGTCGAGTCTATTGTTTATCAAGGGTTAGTTGAAAATAATGCTTGTGAGCAGGCCGCTCGAATGGTTGCAATGAAAAGTGCTTCGGATAATGCGGGTAACTTAATTAAAGAATTGCAATTGATCTATAATAAAGCTAGACAAGCCGCTATTACTCAAGAAATTTCAGAAATTGTCGCTGGTGCAGCCGCTGTTTAGGTTCGTGAATAATAAGTAGCGTAGTGTTCCCCTCATTGTTTTCATGAGGGGTGTTTCGAGATTTTCAGAAAAATATTTTCCCTAGAGTAGGGTTGTTTTGAGGACGAATTTTTATGAGCGGTAAAATTGTTCAAATTATCGGCGCTGTTGTTGACGTGGAGTTTCCACGCGATGAGTTGCCAAAAGTATATGATGCCTTGATGGTTGATGGTAAGCATTTGGTTTTAGAAGTACAGCAACAGTTAGGTGACGGTGTTGCGCGTGCGATTGCTATGGGAACCACGGATGGTTTAAGTCGTGGCTTAGATGTAACAAATACTAATGCGCCTATTTCAGTACCAGTCGGACAAGAAACACTAGGACGTATTATGAACGTCTTAGGCGATCCTATCGATGAAAAAGGTCCTATTGGTGAAAAAACACGTTGGGCAATTCATCGTGATGCGCCAAGCTATGCTGAGCAAGCAGCGGCTAATGAGTTGCTTGAAACAGGTATCAAAGTAATTGACTTAGTGTGTCCTTTTACAAAAGGCGGTAAGGTTGGTCTATTTGGTGGTGCGGGTGTAGGTAAAACGGTTAACATGATGGAGTTAATCCGTAACATCGCTATTGAGCACAGCGGTTATTCTGTATTTGCTGGTGTTGGTGAAAGAACACGTGAAGGGAATGACTTTTATCATGAAATGACAGATTCGAACGTTATTGATAAAGTATCGTTGGTTTATGGTCAGATGAATGAGCCACCAGGCAACCGTTTGCGCGTAGCCTTAACAGGTTTGACAATGGCGGAATATTTCCGTGACGAGGGGCGTGATGTCTTGTTCTTTGTTGATAACATTTATCGTTATACATTAGCAGGTACAGAAGTATCAGCGCTGCTTGGACGTATGCCTTCAGCGGTAGGTTATCAACCTACACTTGCTGAAGAGATGGGCGTATTACAAGAGCGTATTACGTCGACGAAAACGGGTTCAATTACGTCAATTCAAGCCGTTTACGTTCCAGCCGACGATTTAACCGATCCGTCACCTGCGACAACATTTGCGCATTTAGATGCGACCGTTGTATTGTCACGCCAAATTGCAGAATTAGGTATTTACCCTGCGATTGATCCGCTTGACTCGACCAGTCGTCAGTTAGATCCATTGGTTATTGGTCAAGAGCATTATGAAGTTGCACGTAGCGTGCAAGGTACATTGCAACGTTATAAAGAATTACGCGATATTATTGCGATTTTGGGTATGGATGAATTATCTGAAGAAGATAAGTTACTTGTTGCAAGAGCGCGTAAAATTCAACGATTCTTATCACAACCTTTCTTTGTTGCTGAAGTATTCACGGGTTCACCAGGTAAATATGTATCCTTAAAAGATACGATTGCTGGATTTAAAGGTATCCTCTCAGGTGAATATGATAGTATTCCAGAGCAAGCGTTTTATATGGTTGGTACCATTGACGAAGCGTTGGAAAAAGCAAAAGGAATGAAGGCGTAAGGTGAGAGACGCGAGAGTTTATTTCGCGTTGCTCGCGCTATGTACCTATGTTGTCTACTAACTTTATAAATTTTAGGTAACAAAAGATGACCATGTTAGTGCATGTAGACATCGTGAGTGCGGAAAAAGAAATTTTTTCTGGTTTAGCTGAAATGGTTTTTGCACCAGCTGAACTGGGTGAGGTTGGCATTTCACCGCGTCACGCGCCGTTGATTACTAAGCTCAATCCGGGTGAAGTTCGTGTTAAAATCAGCAGCACGGAAAGTTATTCGTTTTTTATTTCAGGTGGTTTACTTGAAGTGCAGCCTCATGTCGTGTCTGTTTTAGCAAATACCGCTATTCGCGCAAAAGACATTGATGAAGCAGCTGCGTTAGAAGCGAAGATGAGAGCAGAAGAAATTCTCGCGGATAAAACAAGCAGAGTTGATTATGCTACCGCTGAAAATGATTTATTCCAAGCGGTTATGCAGTTGCGCACACTCGAAAGATTTAGAAAACGCGGCGGGTAACTATTTTAGTTATCGCCCTGTCTTAGATAAAAGCCCGATAACGTTTTACGCTATCGGGTTTTTTCGTTTACTTTACATACAAAAGAAAATGACCCTTATTACAATTATTCTCGCTGCAGGTAAAGGAACGCGAATGTGTTCGCAATCCCCTAAAGTTTTACATTCCATTGGCGGTAAATCTTTACTGCGTCATGTTTACGATTTAAGTACAAAACTTGAAAATAACACGATTCATGTCGTTATCGGACATGGTGCTCAGCAAGTGAAAAGCTCGCTTTCAACGTTATCAATTCATTGGGTTGAGCAAACACAGCAATTAGGTACCGGTCACGCTGTGCAGCAAGTGGGTGGCGCTATTGGGGAAGACGCAACGGTCTTGATTTTATATGGTGATGTGCCATTACTTCAAGAAAGTACACTGCATAGATTACTTTCAAATGTAAACGAAAAAACGTTGTCCCTTCTCACCGTTAATCTAAAGAATTCAACGGGATATGGTCGTATTGTCCGTAATGAAAACAATGAAGTACTTCGTATTGTTGAAGAAAAAGATGCGAACGATATAGAAAAAACAATCAAAGAAGCTAATACGGGAATTTTGGCGGTACAAGGACGGGCATTAAAGAAATGGTTAACGCAATTAAATAACAATAACGCACAAGGTGAATATTATTTAACCGATATTATCGCTTTAGCTGTCGCAGACGGATTTCATATTGCAACGTGCTTTCCTGAAAGTGAAGATGAAGTTTTAGGTGTAAATGATAAATTACAATTGGCTCACTTAGAGCGAGTCTACCAATTACAGCAAGCACGTCAACTTATGCAACGCGGTGTGACTCTGCGAGATCCTGCTCGTTTTGATGTGCGTGGAACGATTCTTGAAATAGGGCAAGATGTTGAAATTGATATCAATGTCATTTTGGAAGGCAACACTAAAATTGGAAATAATGTTAAGATTGGCGCCAATACAAGTATCAAAAATGCGATAATTGGTGACAATGTAGAGATTTTGTCCAATTGTGTCATTGACAATGCGGTGATTGGACAAAATAGTCGTATAGGACCTTTTGCTCGACTTCGCCCAGAAAGCGTTTTATCAAACGATACACATATTGGCAATTTTGTGGAAATAAAAAAATCACATATTGGGCAAGGAAGTAAAGTAAATCATCTAAGTTATATTGGTGATGCGCTTGTTGGATGTCAAGTTAACATTGGCGCTGGAACGATTACATGTAATTATGATGGCGTGAATAAATCACAAACAATTATTGAAGACGGTGCATTTATTGGTTCTAATACCCAATTAGTGGCACCGGTGACTGTGGGTGAGAACGCGACGATTGGTGCAGGCTCAACTATTACAAAAGATACACCAGCAAGACAGTTAACGCTCAGTCGCGCTAAACAAGTTTCGGTTATTAATTGGCAGCGTCCAATTAAAAAGGAGAAATTATAATGTGTGGAATTGTCGCGGGTATCGCACAGCGAAATGTTATTCCAATTTTATTGGAAGGTTTGAAGCGATTGGAATATCGAGGATATGACTCTGCTGGACTTGCTGTGATTCATGATCAAACGATTTTGCGTCAACGCGTATTAGGCAAAGTGAAAGGACTTGATGACTCACTCAAAGCCGAACCCATGTCAGGTCATGTTGGCATTGCACATACGCGCTGGGCAACGCATGGCAAACCGAGTACGGCTAATGCGCATCCTCATATTAGTTGTAATAATGTAGCCGTTGTTCATAACGGAATTATTGAAAATTATGAGCAACTTAAATCGGCACAATTAAAAAATAATTACGCGTTTACGTCTGAAACGGATACGGAGGTTATTGTGCATGAAGTTTTTCATGCACGTCAATTCACTGATACGTTGTTGCAAGCCGTCAAAGATACGTTACCTAAATTAGACGGTGCTTATGCGCTTGCCATTATGTGTGCTGATGAACCTGATACATTGGTCATTGCGCGTAAGGGAAGTCCTTTAGTGATTGGAGTGGGAATTGGCGAATATTTTGTGGCGTCAGATGTCACTGCACTGTTGCCAGTAACACAGCGTTTTATTTTTCTTGAAGAAGGCGATGTTGCAGAAATTAAAATTGATTCCTTAATTATTTATGACGATCAAAATAAAATTGTCAGTCGTGACACAAAAGAAAGTCAATTAAAAGCGGATGCCGTTGAGAAAGGCGAATATCGGCATTTTATGCTCAAAGAGATTTACGAGCAGCCTTTTGCGATCACGCAAACGTTGGAAGGTCGTTTTATTGGACAACGATTGCAAGATAGCGCATTTGGATTTGATGCCGCACGGATTTTTGATCAAGTTCAATCGATTCAAATTTTAGCTTGCGGCACAAGCTATCATGCTGGACTAGTTGCACGATATTGGTTTGAGGAATTAGCGCGTGTACCATGCAGTATTGAGGTGGCGAGTGAGTTTCGTTATCGACATCCTGTGTTAGCACCTAATACATTAGTGGTGACGATTTCTCAATCAGGAGAAACAGCAGATACTTTGGCAGCACTCAAAGAAGCGAAACGTTTGGGAGCAAAACATACGCTGACCATTTGCAATGTGCCTGAAAGTTCGCTAGTGCGTGAATCGGATTTGGTTTTACTGACCCGTGCAGGTCCTGAAATTGGCGTAGCATCCACAAAAGCGTTTACCACTCAATTAGTTTCTTTGATGTTGCTTGTTCTTGCTATTGGAAGACGATTTGAGTTGAATCAAGTGTTGGAACAGCATATTACAGATGAATTGTTTAAGTTGCCACGAAAAATGGAAAGTGTGTTGCAGTTGGATAGAGAAATCGAAATTTTAGCCGAACGTTTTACAGAAAAGCATCATGCTTTATTTTTAGGGCGTGGCTCGCATTATCCTATCGCAATGGAAGGGGCTCTAAAACTCAAAGAAATTTCGTACATTCATGCAGAAGCGTATCCAGCGGGTGAGTTGAAACATGGACCACTGGCATTAATCGATGCTGAAATGCCCGTCATCACGGTTGCACCCAATAACAGTTTGCTTGAAAAATTGAAATCTAATATGCAAGAAGTGTCTGCGCGTGGTGGGCAATTAATTGTCTTTATGGATGAAACGCTATCGCCAACACCAGATGATAATGTTCAAATTATTAAAGTACTAAAAGTAGATAATCATATCTCTCCAATGCTTTATACCTTGCCGTTGCAATTACTGTCGTATCATGTTGCTGTTTTAAAAGGAACTGATGTTGATCAGCCGCGTAATTTGGCAAAATCTGTGACGGTAGAATAAATAAAAATAGGAGAAACGCATTTTGCACAGTAACTATAATACGGATGATTTACGCATTTCAGGTATGACACAGGTCATCGCCCCTGTTGAAGTACATACAGAAATGCCCATTACCAATCAAGCCGCTCAAACCACGTTTAACGCAAGGCAAGCAATTCATCACATTTTAACCGGTGAAAATGATCGTTTAGTTGTGATAGTGGGACCTTGCTCAATACATGATACAAAAGCGGCTCATGAATATGCTGAGTTGCTCAAAGAAGCGATTGCACAGTTTAGCAATGAACTTCTTATTGTGATGCGTGTTTACTTTGAAAAGCCACGTACCACGGTTGGCTGGAAAGGATTAATTAATGATCCTGATTTGGATTCAAGTTTTAACATTAATAAAGGATTGCGTATTGCAAGGCAATTACTACTGGATTTGAATAATAATGGAATTCCAGCGGCAACAGAATATTTGGATTTAATTACCCCTCAATATATTTCTGATTTAATTGCATGGGGTGCCATTGGTGCGAGGACAACGGAAAGTCAGGTGCATCGTGAGTTAGCATCAGGGTTATCGTGTCCTGTCGGTTTTAAAAATGCGACGGATGGCACGATTAAAATTGCTATTGACGCTATTGGCGCTGCGATGAGTCCACATCATTTTTTATCGCTGACAAAATCGGGACATTCTGCTATTTTTTCAACGACAGGTAATGAGGATGTTCACATTATTTTGCGTGGTGGCAATAAACAACCTAATTACGATGCGGTAAATGTGAATCCAGTCGCACACGGTATGGAAAAAGCCCAGCTCCGACCCAATATTATGATTGATTGCAGTCATTCTAATAGTTTGAAACAATGCCAGCGTCAATTAATTGTAGGCGACGATGTGGCACTGCAAATTGCAAGTGGTGACAGACGTATTATGGGGGTCATGATTGAAAGTCATCTCAAAGCAGGGCAGCAATCGGTTATTCAAGGACAACCTCTTGTGTACGGTCAAAGTATTACGGACGCTTGTTTATCATGGGAAGATACACTGCTATTGCTTAAAAATTTAGCGAATGCAGTACAAAAAAGACGGAGTGTAAAAATATGATTATTTATGTGAATGGCAATGAACGTGAAATGGCTGAGAACAGCACGGTTTTCGATGTGGTGACACAATTGGAATTACAAGGCAAAAAAATAGCGATTGAATTGAATCAAGAAATTTTGCCATTCCAATCATTTGCAACACACGTTTTGCAGCCAAATGATACGTTAGAAATTGTGCATGCAATCGGTGGTGGTCAAAGTGATTCCTTTGTTATCGCTGGTAAATCTTATCACTCTCGTTTACTGGTGGGCACGGGTAAATATAAAGATTTGGACGAAACCCGTTTAGCTATTGAAGCCAGTGGAGCGGAAATTGTGACGGTTGCAATTCGTCGCACAAATATTGGTCAGCACGCTAATGAAGCGAATTTACTCGATGTCATCTCACCCGATAATTATACGATTCTACCTAATACAGCAGGCTGTTATACCGCTGAAGAGGCGGTAAGAACTTGCCGCCTTGCTCGTGAATTACTCGGTGGGCATAATTTAGTGAAATTAGAAGTGCTCGCAGACCAAAAAACATTATTTCCCAATGTAGTGGAAACCTATATTGCCGCTGAAATTTTAGTACGTGAAGGATTTGACGTCATGGTGTATACCAATGACGATCCCATTGCAGCTAAACGTTTGGAAGAGATGGGGTGTGTTGCGGTTATGCCACTTGCAGCACCGATTGGTTCGGGTCTTGGGATTCGAAATCCCTACAATATTTTAACGATTGTTGAAAATGCCAATGTCCCTATTTTAGTCGATGCGGGTGTTGGCACAGCTTCAGATGCCGCTATCGCAATGGAATTAGGATGTGCTGGCGTACTTATGAATACCGCTATTGCAGAAGCAAAAAATCCTATTTTAATGGCGTCTGCTATGCGCAAAGGAATTGAAGCGGGACGTGAAGCGTTTTTGGCGGGGCGAATGCCTCGAAAACGGTTTGCATCAGCCTCTTCCCCCATTGATGGATTGTTTTTTTAAAATACATGTGTTTTCGCCTTATAATGGGGCGTTATTTTTTTAACTGTTAGGTTGACATTATGCAGATTATTCAAGAAGCGTTGACATTTGATGACGTTTTACTCGTTCCCGCACATTCTACTGTTCTACCACGCGAAGTTTCTATGCAAACGAAATTAACACGTGGTATCGCGCTTAATATTCCCCTTGTTGCAGCCGCAATGGATACCGTCACCGAGGCACGTTTAGCGATTGCGATTGCGCAAGAAGGGGGAATTGGTATTATTCACAAGAATATGACCGTTGAGCAGCAAGCTTTAGAAGTGCATCGTGTTAAAAAATATGAAACAGGTGTTATTAAAGATCCAATCACTGTCACGCCTAATGTTAGTATTCGTGATGTATTAAAATTAACACAGGCTAAAAAAATTTCAGGTGTCCCCGTTGTTGAAGGGGATGAACTCGTGGGGATTGTCACAAGTCGTGATTTGCGGTTTGAAACCCGTTTTGATGAACCCGTGTCTACTGTTATGACACCTAAAGAAAGGTTAATTACTGTCAACGAAAATGCGAATCGCAAAGATGTTCTTGCATTACTGCATAAACATCGTATTGAGAAAGTGCTTGTTGTCAATGACGCATTTCATCTGCGTGGCTTAATTACCGTTAAAGATATTCAAAAAGCGAAAGATTATCCCAATGCTTGTAAAGACGAGCAAGAACGTTTACGTGTTGGCGCCGCAGTTGGAACAGGTGAGGGAACTGAAGAGCGTGTTGCCGCATTAGTTAATGCTGGGGTTGATGTCATTGTGGTTGATACTGCACATGGGCATTCACAAGGGGTATTAGACCGTGTACGTTGGGTTAAACAACATTATCCTCATGTCCAAGTGATTGGTGGAAATATTGCGACAGCTCAAGCCGCTTTAGCGTTAGTTGAGGCGGGTGCTGATGGGGTAAAAGTAGGGATTGGTCCTGGTTCAATTTGTACAACGCGTATTGTTGCGGGTGTGGGTGTGCCGCAAATGACGGCAGTGAGTAATGTTGCTGAGGCACTCAAGAATACAGGTGTATCGATTATTGCTGACGGTGGTGTGCGTTATTCGGGGGATGTCGCTAAAGCATTAGCAGCGGGTGCACATGCTGTGATGCTGGGTGGTATGTTTGCTGGAACGGAAGAAGCGCCCGGTGAAATCGAATTATTTCAAGGTCGTTCATATAAATCCTACCGTGGCATGGGGTCACTTGGCGCTATGTCGCAGCAACAAGGCTCAAGTGACCGTTATTTCCAAGAAGAAGCGGATTCCGTTGAAAAATTAGTGCCTGAAGGTATTGAAGGTCGGGTGCCTTATAAAGGAACGATGCTTGCTGTTGTGCATCAATTACTTGGCGGTATTCGTGCTAGCATGGGATATACAGGTTGTGCAACTATTGCTATTTTGCATGAAAAAGCACAGTTTGTACGCGTGACGAGTGCCGGTATGCGCGAAAGCCATGTACATGATGTCACTATTACGAAAGAAGCACCCAATTATCGAATGGAATAATTGCGTATTGTTAATTTTCTCTGAGCGCCTTGATTGGTTATGCACAATCAAGGCGTTTGTTTTTTTACGTTTTAAAAATTAGGTGTTGATTTTATGTTACTTATTCCTGCAATCGATTTAAAAGAAGGAAAATGCGTACGTTTGCGTCAAGGACGTATGGACGATGATACCGTATTTTCGGACAATCCCGTTGACGTCGCGGGACGTTGGGTGAATGAAGGAGCTCAACGAATTCATTTAGTGGATTTAGATGGTGCATTTGCAGGTAAACCGCGCAATGCTGATGTGATTAACGCTATTGCTAAGGCTTATCCTTCGGTTCCTGTTCAAATTGGTGGCGGCATCCGTGATGAAGCAACCATTGAAGCGTATTTAAACGCTGGCGTGCAGTATGTTATCATTGGCACGAAAGCGGTTGAAGAACCTGACTTTGTGCGTGAAATGGCTGCAAAATTTGCTGGTCATGTGATGGTGGGTTTAGATGCAAAAGACGGTAAAGTAGCAACAGATGGTTGGGCTACGGTGTCGCAATACGATGTGATTGATTTGGCATTAGCATTTGAACAAAATGGCGTTGCCGCGATTATTTATACGGATATTTCTCGTGATGGCATGATGCAAGGTGTTAATGTGGAAGCGACAGCACGATTGGCAAAAGCGATTTCTATTCCCGTTATTGCATCAGGCGGCATTACGAATTTAGACGATATTTATGCCCTAGGTAGCGTAAAAGACGATGGTGTCATGGGCGCTATCACAGGGCGAGCCATTTATGAAGGAACGCTTGATTTTGGGCAAGCACAGAAAATTGCCTTACAGTTTTAGGAAATCGCAATGAGTTTAGCAAAACGTATTATTCCGTGTTTAGATGTTGATAATGGTCGAGTGGTAAAGGGCGTTCAATTTGTGGATATACGCGACGCGGGCGATCCTGTTGAAATTGCCCGTCGTTATGATCGTGAAGGGGCAGACGAAATTACGTTTTTGGATATTACCGCAACACATGATAATCGCAATACGATGGTGCATGTAGTGGAACAAGTGGCGAGTGAAGTCTTTATTCCTTTAACTGTTGGGGGAGGAATTCGAACGCTTGATGATATTCGTCGAATGCTCAATGCAGGCGCTGATAAAGTAGGCATTAACAGTGCGGCTGTTTTTAATCCTCATTTTGTGAAACAAGCTGCCGATAAATTTGGGTCACAGTGTATTGTTGTTGCGATTGATGCTAAAAAAGTAAGTGCGGAAAATGCGCCATTGCGTTGGGAAATTTTTACCCATGGTGGTCGTAAAGGTACAGGACTCGACGCTGTTGAATGGGCGCAAAAAATGGTGGAATTTGGTGCGGGTGAAATTTTATTAACCAGCATGGATAAGGACGGCACAAAGTCAGGATTTAATTTGCCTTTAACTCGCGCGGTAAGTGAAGCGGTTTCGGTGCCTGTTATTGCATCAGGTGGTGTGGGAAATTTAGATCACTTAGTTGAAGGTATTTTAGACGGCAAAGCAGATGCCGTACTTGCTGCGAGTATTTTTCATTTTGGAGAATACACTATCGGTCAAGCGAAAGCTCGGATGCAAGCAAGTGGCATTGAGGTGCGTTTATGACGTGGCTCGATCACATTCGCTGGACTGAAGAAGGGTTAATTCCCGCCATCGCGCAAGATTCAGAAACGGGCAAAGTGTTGATGTTTGCGTGGATGAATCGTGAATCGCTACAATTAACAGTCGACGAAGGTTACGCTGTTTATTGGTCGCGTTCACGGGGAAAATTGTGGCGTAAAGGCGAGGAATCTGGGCATCAGCAAAAAATTGTACACATTCAACTTGATTGCGATGAAGACGTCTTACTTTTAAGTATTGAGCAAAAAGGTGGCATTGCTTGCCATACAGGACGACAAAGTTGTTTTTATCGTCGACTCGTGGATGGTGAGTGGCGCGTTATCGAAAATGTATTGAAGGCACCAGAGCAAATTTATTCATAATAGGTTGCTATTTTATTTGTGAACCAGTTCACAGTTTTGTTTATCAATGTTTGATTAATACAAAATTGAAGAATAGACTTTGGTAATCAGAGTTACTCAAATTTTAAGAGGTGTGTGATGTTGCGTTTTACTTGTCAGCGTACTTTGTTTTTAATAGGCGGCTTATCATTGATTTGCCTGTCAGAGTCGAGTTTTGCTGTAGCAAAAGTAAAAAAAATTCAGCCTCAAAAAATCACCTCCACATTTGCTTTAGCAAATTTACTAAAAAAGCATAAGACAAATCGTTTTGGAAGAATCGGCATTGCTTATTCGAATACAGGTGTCGTTGCAATGGCGGATGGTGCCGTAGCAAAATCGGCTTCAGTGAGTCATACCGATACAAATGTTCAAGTAGCAGGCGTTGATGAAAGTGATCGCGTAAAAGTAGACGATAGCGGCTATATTTATCAGCTTGTCAATAATAATCAAGTGATTATCACGAAAGCATATCCCGCAACCGAGCTGAGCCAAAGTGCTGTCATTGCACTGCCGCAAGATAATTTTTCACCAACGGGACTTTACTTTCAAAAGGGGAAATTGATTGTTATCGGGAATACATGGCAAGATTTATCCCCTCCAGTAGGATTTGAAAATACCTCTTTATCGCTCACCGCAAAAATGGCTTATGGTGGTTGGTGGGGATATATGCGAAATACACAAACACGCACGTTAGTTTACGATGTAAGCGATCAAACTCAACCTAAACAGATTCGTGATGTTGTTGTAGATGGTGATTATTTAGATTCACGTTGCGTTGATAATTATCTGTATTTTATTACACGTTCTTATCCCCGCTATTATCTAGCGCCAAATATGGTGTCAACAATTCCTTGGTTTATGAAGTCAAAAGATATTTTGCCAAGTATCAGTGACAGCAAAGCGGGTAAAACGATAACGAAAACAATGGCAATTAAAGATGTTGTATATTTTCCCGATTTTGTTGAACCCGATTATGTCGTCGTTGCCAGTATTGATTTAGAACAACCTCAAAAAGAAGTGGTAACTAAAGCCTATTTAGGCGCGGGTGATTTGGTGTATGCGTCACATGAAAATTTGTATCTATCCGCTTCTAAGTATAATTTTGGTGCGGATGGTGATAGCGTGCCACAAAATGTAATGACAACCCAAATTTTTAAAATAGGGATTGATGCGGGACAAATGAATTTTACTGCCGCTGGTGAGGTCAATGGGACGGCATTAAATCAATTTTCAATGTATGAACAAGGTGATTATTTCCGAATTGCGACGACAACGCGTAGTTGGTTTAGCGGGACGAACGAATCTTACAGTTCCTTATTTGTCTTGAACAAGGACATGAAAACCGTAGGTAAAATTGATAAGTTAGGCGAAGGCGAAAATATTTACGCGACACGATTCATGGGAAATCGGTGCTACATCGTGACGTTTAAATTAACCGATCCCTTATTTGCCATTGATTTATCTACACCGGAAAACCCTGTTGTAATGGGTGAATTAAAAATTCCGGGATACAGCAATTATTTGCACCCAATTGATGAAACGCATCTTATTGGATTTGGAAAAGAGGCGGCTATTTACCAGCCTGAAAAAATCAATGTGGATGCGCCGAGTACAGATACGTGGTGGTGGACAGAGGGCTCTGCATTCTATCAAGGCTTAAAAGTAGCTTTGTTTGATGTAGCAGACATGAAGAATCCTAAGCAAATAGATTCAGTTACTATTGGAGATCGTGGAACAGATTCCCCTATACTTTGGGATCACAAAGCCCTGTATTGGGACGCTCAAAAGCATTTATTTGGCTTTCCTGTTCAAGAATCGCATTTAACACAACCCTTCGATTCGCAAAAACCATGGAATTACGGTCAACCTACGTATCAAGGTGCTTACGTCTATGAAGTGATACCTGACAAAGGATTGTCACTTAAAGCAAAACTATCGCAAATTCCTGATGGTATGACACCTAAAACGGAAACTTACGGCAATTATAGCTACAGTTATTGGGAATCTGACGCGACTAATTATTTTATAGATAGAATATTGCGTGTAGAGGACAATTTATACGCATTATCAAACAATCAAATTAATATTTATGATTTAAATAATTATAAGGAAACAAACAAATTAGTCTTAAAACCTCAAGTAAATTCTCAAAAATAAATACGTTTATTTTGCGAAAAGAACATTTTTTATTAATAATATTATTTAGTTACAGTTTAAGGGTAATTTAAGATTACGCTCAGACAATGT
>OMIH01000072.1 GCA_900299045.1 Methylococcaceae bacterium | reverse complement strand
ATGACACGCTCGATGGCGGTAGTGGCAATGATATGCTGACAGGTGGAGATGGTGCGGATACGTTTATTTTCTCCGGTGGTATTAAAGGCAATAAGAACATTGATACCATTAAAGACTTCATACATGGACAAGATAAAATTTATTTGAGTGCGGATATTTTCAGCAAATTAGCATCGGCAGTGAAATTTGTAAATGGCGGAGAGCCGATGTCACTATCAAAATTGGATAGTCATTATTTAGTTTCTAATATTAAGGTGAAAGCCGTTGATGCGAGTAGTTATTTGCTCTATGACAGCAAAACGGGTGTGCTATCTTATGATGAGGATGGCAATGGTAAGTTAGTGGCTAGTAGCTTTGTGACATTGACAGGTAAACCTGTTTTGACCTTAGATGATTTTTGGGTTTCTTAAATGTTCACTGTATCTTTAAGAACAGTCTTCACCAAGATAAAAAATAGCCCTGTCCACATGAATAAACAAGGCTACTTTCTTTAAAAAACATCTCGCTAGGCGTGGGTATCAATTGAGTTAACTGTTGATTCCACGCTTGCCTTTTCAGCTACATTGTTAGTTGGAGTAACAACTACATCCGCATTAGGTTGAACTAATTGCGGTGTATTCATTGCACGAATTGTCTGCGAGATGGTTGGAATGACTGCTTCGTTAATCATTCTGCCTCCAATTAATTGCAATCGCCACAGTGAAAAATGTGACGCTAGTTTATCGACCTCAAAATCGATTTTTTAATCAGATTTTTGGGTTTCTTTAGAATCTTTTTTCTTTTTGAATCCCATTATGCTGAGTGCTTAGTCGATTAGTTAATATGGACTAGCCAACCGGCATCACCGACACACTCATTATGTGATTTCGCTGAAATCGTAATTCTTGCGTAAACCTCTTTTAATGAAGCTGGAAATTTGCCACTCACTTTAAAGGTGCCGTTGTTTTCGGTATCAATTTTTAACGTGGTGGCTAACTCTTTGACGGTCACTTTTAATGTGTTAATTGCCGTGTTGTCAGAGGCGACAAATGAAAAATCTGAACCTGTGGCGACCTCACTGTGTTCAGCGGGTGTGAAATCAGTAAATTTAGGTTTCACGCACGCACTCGCGCCCCCACTGCTACCATAAGCCCATACATTTGCGCTGATTAAAGTGAATACTAAACATCCAACGTATTGAAATTGTTTCATCATGTTACCCTCGTTATTATTGTTTTTTATTATTGTTTTGTTGTGTTGTAGAGCAATTACATTATGAGCTGAAATACATTAAATGTCGTTATATTCCGTCGTCAACGGTTTGATTAGGTTACTCATTAATCAGGCAACCCAAAGCGAATAATTTTCGAGAAATCGCTCGCATTCAGACTCGCGCCTCCTACCAACGCGCCATCAACGCCAGCAAGTTGCATAATTTCGTTGATATTATCGGGTTTCACATTGCCGCCATAGAGAATACGCACTCGCGCAGCGACTTGCTCACCGTATAAATCCATGAGCAAATTACGAATAAAATCGTGTACTTCCGCAATTTGTTCGGGTGGCGCGGGTTTTGCGCCTTCGCCAATTGCCCAAATAGGTTCGTAGGCAATGATAATCTCGGGCATCGTTGGACGCGCTACCCCTTCAAGTCCAATGCGTATTTGGCGCTCAAGCAAATCGAATGTTTCATGTGCGCGTCGTGCTTCACGATTTTCACCGCAGCAAAAAATGATTTGTAGACCATTGGCGAGTGCGGCATGGACTTTGCGCTGAATCGCTTCATCACTCTCCCCCGCGCGTTCGTTGAGTTCATGTTCTAAAAATTTTTCCAAGCCTTCAAGTACATCGGTGTGATCTTCTTCTAGCAAATGACAAAGCGCGGAGAGAATTTTAATATCTGGGTTTTCGCGTCGACTTAAACGCCGATGCGATTGCGAGAGAAAGTCTTTTGATAAACGCCTTGCCACACTGGAGCTAAAGCCAAAATATTTTCCTAAATTAGCGCGTCGATCTGAATGCCCAATAATCACGCGATCAACGCCAATGGCGGCCAGCATATCAGCGGAAATTTCGCCGGTAAACGCCCCTTTGGATTCAAAAAATGTATCTTGTGCAAGCAAAAATACATTGCGACCAATACCGTATTCGCGTCGCAAAAAATCAGGTTCGATGTAATCCGCGAGTGTGGATAATCCCGTAAAAGGGGGCGCGAATCCCATGTCAACGTCGCGTATATTTTGGCATAAATCAAAAATGCGTGCCGCCAATGCCACGCCCGCACGCGGAATCAAGTTCATTTTCCAATTTCCCGCTAAAAAGGGACGAATGGCGCGAGGATCACCGTGTTCAGCGGGAATTTTACGCCATTGGTTAGCGGTACGCTGACGGTAGTAATTACGATAAATTGGGGTAGTCATAAAAGTCGCTGCATGAAATCGAGAAAGGTCACATTTTGAACGCTTATACGCGCAAGGACAATGCTATAATTGCACACAATAATGATTTTTACTGAGGAATGAAAAATGACAATTGATGCAACGCAATTTAAACAGGCTATGCGTTTATGGGCAAGTGGTGTCACGGTATTAACCACAAATTCACCAGCGCATGGTATGCAAGGCATGACCGTGTCGGCATTTTCGAGTGTTTCAGCGGATCCCGCGCTGATTTTATGCTGTCTTAATACTGACACCGATACGGGGGAAGGTATTGATATGAGTCAGTGTTTTGCGGTGAATGTGCTACAAGCGCATCAACAAAACGTGTCTAATCAATTTGCAGGTGGATGCAGTCATGAGGAGCGTTTTGCGAGTAATCCTTGGCATACAGCGGTCACGGGTGCGCCTTTACTGAGCGAGAGTTTGATGTCGCTGGATTGTAAATTAGTGGAAAAAGTCCGCGCGGGGTCGCATTGGATTTTGATTGGAGAAGTGCTGCATTGTGAATCACGCGAAGGTGAGCCGCTGCTGTATTTTAATGCGAATTACCGTCAATTAGCGGATTAGCTGTTGTTGGCAGCTAGAAAATAACGTATGCCAGCGTTAATACCGGTTGCGCTTTTGTTTGTTGGACTGTTGCTTGGAGCCGTGGCAACGGTTTTTATTATGCGTGCGCGTTTTTCGGTAACGCTATCAGCGGCACTGCAAGAAAGCCAGATTAACGATGCGCGTTTAAACGAGCGACTACGCAATGTGCAGGAAGAAAATCACCGTCTTGAAGGCGTGATTGATGAAAATGCAGATGATTTTCATGCGCTACGCTCGCAACTGAATGCGAGTCAACATGAACGCGCTCAATTAGTTGAGCGCGTGGGTCGTATCAGTCTTCTTGAGAAAGAAAAAGCGCAACTCGCCATGGAAAAAGAGGCGTTAGTGCGTCAATCCAATGAACTGCATGCCAGCATTGCGACATTAACCGCGCAACTTGAAGCGCAACAAGCGCAAAGCATCGAAAAAATAGCGCTACTCAATGACGCAAAAGACCAATTAAGTAATCAATTCAAAGTCCTAGCGAATTCTATTTTTGAGGAAAAAAGTCGTCAATTCAACGAACAAAATCAAAACAGTCTGGACAATATTTTAAGTCCACTCAAAACAAAACTGCATGAATTCCAAGGCAAAGTGGAAGAAGTGTATGTGCAAGAAGGCAAAGAGCGCAGTGCGTTAGCGCAGCAAGTAAAGCAGTTAATGGAATTAAATCAACAATTATCCAGTGATGCGCATCATCTAACCAATGCACTCAAAGGACAAGCAAAAACGCAAGGTAATTGGGGTGAGTTTATTCTCGAGCGTGTGCTGGAAAATGCGGGGCTCATTAAAGGCAATCATTATAAAACGCAAGAAAGCTATACACGCGAAGAGGGAACACGCGCTCAACCTGACGTGATTGTGTATTTGCCCGAAGGGAAACATTTAGTCATTGATTCAAAAGTGTCGATTGTGGCGTATAACGATTATGCGAATTCTGACGATGAGGCGGTTAAACTTGCCGCACTCAAACGCCACCTTGATTCGATTAAAACCCACATGACGCAGTTATCCAGTAAAAATTATCATGATTTATATCAATTAAAATCGCTGGATTTTGTCATCATGTTTATTCCCGTTGAACCGGCATTTATGCTTGCCGTGACACACGATAATGACATTTGGCAACAAGCATGGACAAAAAACGTCTTGCTTGTTAGTCCCAGTACCTTGCTCTTTGTCGTGCGAACTATTTCCCATTTGTGGCGACAAGAACAGCAAACACAAAACGCGCACGATATTGCCAAACGTGGTGGGCAACTTTATGACAAATTGGTGGGATTTGTAGCAGATTTAGAGGACGTGGGCAAACGACTACAGCAAGCGCAAAAAAGTTATGATGAGGCGTTTGGGAAATTGACCACTGGTCAGGGCAACGTGGTTGCACAAGCGCAAAAACTCAAATCACTTGGCATCAAAACCAATAAAGCGTTGCCAGCGTCATTAACAGCGTTTTCCCTTGATGATGCACATTGAGGTTATCTTTATCTGATTGATTTTCATTGAGAATGAAATATTGATATGTTATATTGTAACTAATTTAAGCAAGTTACCGTTTTATTTATCATGTCACATTCCATCGACTTTAATACCCAACACGATCACAATGCGTGTATTCATGACGCACTTCAACACGCGCAGCAAATTTGCCAACAAAAAGGCGCGTCGCTTACCGATATTCGTCGGCAAGTGCTTGAGTTGATTTGGCAACATCATCGCCCAGTTAAAGCTTACGATATTATTGAAAAATTCAAGCCTAGTGAACGTACACAAGGCGCAGTCAAGCCGATGACAATTTACCGCGCGTTAGAGTTTTTGCTCGAACAAGGGTTAATTCATCGCGTTGAAAGTTTGAATGCGTTTATTGGCTGTCATCATCCACTTCATCCGCATGAGCTATTATTGCTTTTTTGCAAAAAATGTGAAAATGTTCAAGAACGTAGCGCGGAGATTGTCATGGACAGTGTGAAAACCGAATTGAAAAACGCCCATTTTCTAGCGCACAGCAAAACCATTGAAATTCACGGCGTGTGTGAACATTGTCAATCATCGTCTATTGAGAATCATTCAGTATGAAATTCCCCAAAATAACGACTTGTTTGCTGATGTTCAGCTCTCCACTTTATGCGCAGCAAGCCATGGACGTGGACACAGTGGATGTACTTGAAGAGATGGTAATTAGTTCACCCGTTGCAGAATCGAGCGATGACCTCGCGCACCCTATGATTCGTCTACGGGATGATGAATTGCGCAATAAAATAGGCGCGACGCTAGGCGAAACACTTCAAAATGAATTGGGCGTTGCCAATCAATCGTTTGGTTCGGGCGTGGGAACACCGGTCATTCGAGGGCAATCGGGTACGCGGGTGAAAGTGTTGCAAAATAGTTTAGGTAACAATGATGTATCTGCGCTCAGTGCTGACCATGCCACAGGCGTTGACCCCATTATTGCCGAGCGTATTGAAGTGGTTCGTGGTGCGTCAACGCTGTTATACGGCAGTGGTGCGACGGGAGGGATTGTCAACGTCATTGATAATCGTATTCCCGAGCAGTTATTTGATAAAAATATCAGCGGGGCAGGTGAGCAACGCTATGATTCGGCAACCGATGAAACGTCCAGTGCGCTCAAGTTGGAAGGCGGCAAAAATCAGTTTGCGTATCACGTTGATGGTTTTTATCGTGATGCTGGTAATACGCGCATTGGCGGCATGGCAATTGATGAAGCGCGTGCGCGTCAACATGACCCCAGTTTTCAAGCCGTACCTGTAGGTGAGTTACAAAATACCGATGGTTTTATAAACAATACGCAAACACGAACGCGGGGCGGTAGCGCGGGTTTTTCAATGATTGGCGATGTTGGTCTAGCAGGCGCGTCAATCAACCAATTAGAAAAAAATTACGGCATCCCACCCGATGGGCACGGTGATACGCCTGTACACGTTGAAATGAAACAAACCAAATACGATTTCAAAAGTCAGCTCAATGACCCTTTTGCGTTTGCGCAAACGCTCAAAATGAAGTTTGGTTATACCGATTATGCACACACGGAATTTGATGGCAATATCGCTGGCACGACTTTTTTAAATCAAACGTATGAAAGCCGTTTTGAGTTGGCACACACACCGCTAATCAAAAATAATAAAGGTGTGTTGGGTTTTCAATCGAGTAACGGTGCGTTTGTCGGATTGGGTGAAGAAGGCAAAATTGTGCCGAAATCCAATATTGATACTTACAGTCTATTTAATGTTGAATCGATTAAAGACGGTGCAATGACCTATGAAATCGGGGGGCGCATTGAATCCACGCAACTAACGCCAGAGAATCGCAATGATGTATCGTATATCCCGCTGAGTGGTTCGCTTTCAGCGGCATGGGAAGTGAACGCGCACAATAAAGTAGATGTCGCATTGACCCACACGCAACGCGCTCCGCAAATTCAAGAATTATTTTCAGATGGTTTTCACTTCGCTACGCGCAGTTATGAAATCGGCAATGCCCATTTGAACAAAGAATTATCGACCAATTTAGATTTAAGCTATCAATTTAATGCGTCATGGGTGAGGGCGGATGTAAGTGTCTTTCATCATTGGGTAAGTGATTATATTTATCAGCAGCGCGACAAGGCGCAATTATTTGATGCGCAAAACGCGCAGTTGATTGCCAGTGATTTGGCGTGCGATCACTGTTTTCCGCTGTTGCATACACAGCAACAAGCCGCGATGTTTAAAGGCTTTGAAGCCAAAACAGTGTTTCCTTTGATGGATAATAAATTGGGTTTAGTCGATTTGACGCTATTTGGCGATTATACGCGCGGTACATTTGATAAAGGGGGGGATGTTCCCCGAATGCCGCCACTGCGTTATGGGGTGCAAGTGAGCTATGACAAAAATGAATGGTCAAGTCACGTGCGTTTAACACGCGGTGAAGCGCAAACATATACAGGCGACAATGAAACCACCACGCCTGCTTATTTATTGCTGAATTTAGGCACACAGTACAACATCGCGCATTTTACACAAGCAGACATTGTGCTTTTTGCGAAAGGCAAAAATTTACTCGATGAAACGATTCGCAGTTCGGTTTCGTATTTACGCAATTTTGCGCCCGATGCAGGGCGCAGTGCAGAAGTGGGCATTCGGGTGAGTTATTAACGTGGTCAAATATTGAAAGCGTAATGATTGATTCTATTTAGATTTGAGAATAACAATGAATATAAAAACAGCAAAAACAGTGATTTCCCGTGACGCTTATTTTGCTATGGATAATCACTCAGATGAAAAGCATGAGTTTTATCAAGGTGAAATGTTTGCCATGTCGGGCGGAACGTTTAGCCACGCTACCATTGGTGCAAATGTCGTCACCGAATTAAAAGTGAAATTACGCGGAAAATGTTGCCAAGCCACAAACAGCGATATGCGTATTGAAACACCGACAGGGTTCATTACCTACCCTGATGCGGCTGTTTTTTGTGGCAAACCTGAATTATCGGATAATCAATGCAGTTTATTGAATCCTATCGTCATTATTGAAGTGCTCTCGCCTTCAACAAGGCGATATGATGAAAGTGGTAAATTCTCGCTTTATCGCAGTATTTCAACGTTTAGTGATTACCTGCTAATTGATTCTGAAAAAGTGTTTGTTCAACATTTTCGCAAAATAGACGGTAATGAATGGGTGTTACATGATTATTTTGCGTTAGAGGATGAATTGGTCTTGCAGAGTATTCAAGAAACACTGTGTTTGCGTGAAATTTACGAAAACGTGCCGTTTTAATTTGGGTTGTATTCTTCATTTTTGTCACAATCTTGTCATAATAACGAAATAGACTTAGATTATTACGCAATGCCTTAACATAATAATGATAAATGCACCTATGACAGATAAAGCCCACCACGACCTTGAGCTGCAAAAACCCGAACTGTATATTAATCGTGAACTGAGTATTTTAGAGTTCAACAAACGTGTTTTAGCGCAAGCCAAAGATGACAGTGTTCCGTTGCTTGAGCGTCTGAATTATTTGTGCATTTCATGTTCTAATTTAGATGAATTCTTTGAAGTGCGTGTTGCCAGCGTCATTGAAATGGTGACGATGGATCCCGATACACGGGGCATTGATGGGTTAACGCCCAATGAACAATTAGACTTAATTTCAACTTATACCCGCCAATTGGTTGCAGATCAGTATGATGTGCTCAACAATATTTTGCTACCAAAACTCAAAGAAGAAAATATTCATTTTGTGCGTCGTCAAGAATGGACAGAACTCCAGCGCAAATGGCTCGAAATGTATTTTAATGAAGAAATTTTGCCTATTTTAACGCCTGTTGGACTTGATTCAGCGCACCCCTTTCCACGTATTTTAAACAAAAGTCTTAATTTCATCATCTCGCTTACCGGCAAAGATGCGTTTGGTCGAAATAGTGGTCGCGCGGTGTTGCAAGCCCCGCGTTCATTACCGCGCACCATTAAATTACCGAGCAAAGAAACCGGCAGTGGGCCCAATGATTTTGTCTTTTTATCGTCCATTATCCACGCTTTTATTGATCAGCTTTTTCATGGCATGACAATCAAAGGGTGTTATCAGTTCCGTGTGACGCGAAACAGTGATTTTTTTGTGGACGATGACGCGATTGACGATTTACTGCTGGCGGTACAAGGTGAGCTGGCGATGCGCAATTATGGCGATGAAGTGCGTCTTGAAATTGATGCGAATTGCCCAGATGAAACGGTTTCGTTTTTGCTCGGGCGTTTTGGCATGACGCGCGATCGGCTTTTCCTTGTGGATGGTCCTGTGAATTTGAGCCGCGTGCAGGAAATTAACGATTTAATTTTAGATCGCCCTGATTTGAAATTCACGCCGTTCAAACCCACAATTCCCCACGAATTAGCGCGTCAAAAAGACATTTTTGCGGCAATTAAACGCAACGATATTTTACTGCATCAGCCCTTTGAATCGTTTTCACCGGTGGTGGATTTTGTGCGTCAAGCGGCAGTTGATCCCGATGTACTGGCAATTAAACAGACGCTTTATCGAACCGGCGCGAATTCGCCTATTGTCGGCGCACTCGTGAAAGCGGCGCGTAGCGGTAAAGTGGTGACGGTGGTGATTGAATTACGGGCGCGTTTTGATGAAAAAGCCAATATTGATTTAGCCTCAAAATTACAAGAAGCGGCTGTGCACGTCGTGTATGGGGTCGTTGGCTATAAAACCCATGCCAAAATGTGCCTTGTGCTACGTCGTGAAGGTAAACACCTGCGCAATTACGTCCATTTAGGCACAGGCAATTACCACCCTAAAACCGCGCAAATTTACACTGATTACGGGTTGTTTTCCTGCGATAAAGAATTAGGTGAAGATGTGCGTCGCGTGTTTACCCAACTCACCAGTTTGGGCAAAGTGACCAAACTCAATAAATTATTGCAATCACCTTTTACACTGCATAGCGGTTTAATGGAAAAAATCGAGCGTGAAATTCGCCACGCAAAAGCGGGAAAATCCGCGAAAATTATTATTCAAGTCAATGCAGTGGTGGAGCCGTTAGCCATTCAAGCGCTGTATCGCGCATCGCAAGCGGGCGTGAAAATTCAAATGATTGTGCGAGGAATGTGTTGTTTGCGTCCCAATATTGCGGGGATTTCTGACAACATTGAAGTTCGCGCCATTGTCGGGCGTTTTTTAGAACACGCGCGAATTTATGCGTTTTTCAATGACGGCAATCAAGAAGTGTATGCGTCAAGCGCGGACTTGATGAATCGTAATATGTTCAAGCGCGTTGAAGTGTGTTTTCCCATTGAAAATAAAAAACTCGCGCAACGTATTTTGCGTAATGTAGAGTGGTATTTGAGCGATAATTCGCAAGCGTGGATTTTGCAAGCCGATGGAACGTATGTTCGCGCGGCGCGAGGTGAAGATGAAGCCATTATTCAAGCACAGGCAATGTTATTAGTTGAGTCACAAACAGGGTAATGTTCACAAATTGTGCTAAAATCTGACCTAAATTCATTTCGGTTTTAGCACGTTTATTGTGACATTATGGAAAAAATAAAAGTTCTCTTTGTTTGTATGGGCAATATTTGCCGTTCCCCCACCGCTGAAGGCGTGTTTACGCATTTAGTGCATTCTCAAAAAATCGCGCCTCTTTTTCACATTGATTCCGCAGGGACGCACGCTTATCACATTGGTGATGCCCCCGATTTGCGTTCGCAAAAAACCGCGTTAAATCGCGGCATTGATATCAGTCATTTGCGTGGGCGAAAAGTCGTTTTCGGTGATTTTGAAGATTTCGATTTTATTCTTGCCATGGATGATGAAAACCATTCGATTTTGATGAATGCGTGTCCTGCGCAGCATCAGCACAAAATTTCCCATTTTCTCAGTTTTGCCCCCCAACTCAAGACCCGCGAAGTGCCCGATCCGTATTATGGTGGCGCACAAGGTTTTGAGCGCGTACTCGATATGATTGAGGCAGCAAGTGAGGGATTTTTAACGCATTTACGCGCTGAAAAGCGGTTAGGATAAGCCATGGCAATCATTACAAATACACTCAATTATTTAGACGGGGAAACCCATTTAGAAGGTTTTTTTGCGTTTGATGATGCCCTTGTCGGGCGACGTCCAGCGGTACTGGTGAGTCATGCGTGGGCGGGACGTAGCGCGTTTACCTCAGAGAAAGCGATTAAACTCGCTGAACTGGGGTATGTAGGGTTTGCGCTTGATATGTATGGCGCGGGAAAATTAGGGCAAACCGATGAAGAATGTGGCGCGTTGATGCGTCCGTTTGTAGAAGACCGCGCGTTGCTCCAAAAACGTATTGGCGCGGCATTGGCTAACGTGCGTTTATTGCCTTGGGTGGATGATACAAACATTGCGGCTATCGGTTTTTGTTTTGGTGGGCTTTGCGTGCTCGATTTAGCGCGAACAGGCGCGAACGTCAAAGGCGTGGTCAGTTTTCACGGTTTGTTGCATGCGCCAACGAATTTACCTGATTCAAAAATCACGGCTAAAGTGCTTGCCCTTCATGGTCACGATGATCCTTTAGTGCCGCCAGCGCAAGTAGCGGATTTTCAATCTGAAATGACCAAAGCGGGGGCGGATTGGCAGTTGCATACCTATGGTAACACCGTACACGCCTTTACCAATCCACTGGCAAGTGATGTTGCCGCAGGGTATCAATTTTGCCCAAAGGCGGATCGTCGCGCGTGGCAAGCGACTGAAAATTTCTTGGCAGAAATATTTGCGGATTAGAGCGTGAATTCGGCTTTAACAAAGACAGTTCGTTTTTTCTTTCAACTTTAACAATAAGAAACCACTATGAACGCATTTACTGAAGTATTTTTATTGATGTTTACCGCTGTGACGCTAACGCAATATTGGTTGGCAAAACGTCAAGCCGCTTATGTGTTGGCGAATCGAGAGGCCGTTCCCACTGCGTTTGCGCAAACGGTATCGCTCGCTGCGCACGAGAAAGCCGCTGATTATACGCTGGCGAAATCAACACTTGGCGATGTTGAGCGCGGTCTAGGTGTGGTGTTAATTTTAGGATTGACGATTTTTGGCGGCATTAACGCGATATTTGAATTTTGTGCGGCGCATATTGCCTCATCGTTAATGGCGGGGGGGAGTGCGATTGCGCTGTTGACGTTGTTGATGTCGTTGTTTGAAATCCCTGTCAGTTGGTATGGCACGTTTGTGATTGAAGAAAAATTCGGCTTTAACAAAAGCACACCCGCGCAATTTATCAAAGACAATGTGATGCAACTAGCCCTGTCGGCAGTGATTGGTTTGCCAATTCTGACGCTGGTGCTTTGGGTGATGGAGAGTGTGGGTGAATACTGGTGGATGTGGGCGTGGGCAATTTTAATCAGTTTTTCATTGTTGATGAGCTGGTTATTTCCGACGCTTATTGCACCGTTATTTAATAAATTTACGCCAATGGAAGAGGGGGCGCTCAAAACCCGTATTTCGGGATTGCTTGAGCGTTGTGGTTTTAACAGCCAAGGCATTTTTATTATGGACGGCTCAAAGCGTTCGGGTCATGGTAATGCGTATTTTACGGGGCTTGGCAATAATAAACGCATTGTCTTTTATGATAACCTCGTCGCGTCACTTGATGACGAAGAGCTTGAAGCGGTTTTAGCGCATGAGCTTGGGCATTTTAAGTGCAAACACGTGATTAAAATGTTAATCACCTCGTCTATTTCCAGTTTTATTGGCTTTGGTATTTTGGGCTGGATAATGAAAGAAGAGTGGTTCTTTACCGGTTTGGGCGTGGAGCATCCATCAAATGCCGCAGCACTGTTATTATTTATGTTAGTTGCGCCTATTTTTACCTTTTTTATGCACCCAGTCAGCGCGTATTTTCAACGTAAATTTGAATTTGAAGCCGACGATTTTGCCGCACAGCACGCGCAAGCAAGCCGATTGGTGAGTGGTCTTGTGAAATTGTATGAGGAAAACGCCAGTACGCTAACCCCTGACCCGCTTTACGCGTCATTTTATTATAGTCACCCGCCCGCTGCGGTGCGTATTGCCCATTTAATGGGCAACGCATGAGCGTTGATACCCGTGAAGGAGTCGTCCTTGCCCATCTTGGGCAAGGCATCGCTGTTGAACACGAAGGCGACATCATTTTATGT
The DNA here is from genome assembly GCA_900299045.1 of Methylococcaceae bacterium. Classification (GTDB taxonomy): domain Bacteria; phylum Pseudomonadota; class Gammaproteobacteria; order Methylococcales; family Methylomonadaceae; genus UBA10906. The sequence goes on along the minus strand of OMIH01000072.1, from coordinate 5,974 downwards.
CAGCCACTGAGAAAATTAGATACTGTCACCGTGGGTGATCGCGTAATGTGGTCGCTTGTTGCGCCCGAGCAAGGGCGCATTGAAGCTATTTTGCCGCGTCGCTCTGTGTTGACGCGCCCCTCTCGCAACGACAAAATTCGTCCCGTTGCCGCCAATATTGATACCGTTTATGTCGTGTTTGCGGTTGAACCTTATTGCGATTTTCTCTTGCTCGACCAATATCTTGCGATTTGTGAAAATCGCCATTTCAATGCCGCGCTGATTTTAAATAAAACCGATTTGCCGATGTCACCGGATATTGAAGCCGAACTCGCCAATTATATGGCTTGCGGCTATGCACTGTATCGCGTCAGCGCCAATAATCCAGCCAGTTTAGGCGAGCTTAAACACGCCATGCGCGGTCAAGTGAATATTTTCACGGGGCAATCGGGCGTGGGGAAATCGTCACTCACCAACGCGATGGTGCCCGATAAACAACTCAAAACCAATACCGTTTCCGCAACGACCAAACACGGGCGACATACGACCACTGCGGCGACGCTTTACCATCTGCCCGAAGGCGGCGATTTAATTGACACACCGGGCGTGGCGATTTTTGGTTTAGCGGATATCTCGCCTGCGCAACTCGCGCAAGGGTATCGAGAATTTTCGCCTTATTTAGGACAATGCCAATTTAACGATTGCCGCCATCATGTAGATAAAGGCTGTGAAATACGAGCGGCTGTTGAGCGCGGTGATATTTCTTCATCGCGTTATTTGCGATTTTTAAAATTACACGAAAAAATGTGAGCATGATGACAACCAATCTTCAATTAACTGCCGAGGGCAAATTAAAACATTTTTTAACGCCTGAAGGTTTAAGTGCCGGTTTATTAACAGATATTCTCGACAAAGCTGAAACGTTTTTCGAATCCAATTCACCGCAAGCGAAAATTAAATCCGTGCCGCTACTGCATGATAAAACGGTGGTGAATTTGTTTTTTGAAAACAGCACGCGAACCGCGCACAACCTTTGAGCTTGCCGCCAAGCATTTAGGCGCGGAAGTGGTGAATATGAACATTGCCACGTCAGCAACGTCAAAAGGCGAAAGCTTGCTTGATACCATTCGCAATTTAGAATCCATGTTTGTTGATGCGTTTGTGGTGCGGCATGCGGTCAGCGGTGCGGCGCATTTTATCGCCCAGCAAACCGCCCCTCATATCAGCGTTATCAATGCTGGCGATGGTCAACACGCCCACCCAACGCAAGCGATGCTTGATATGTTCACCATTCGTCAGTATAAAAAAGATTTTTCTCAATTACGCGTCGCCATTGTGGGCGATATTTTGCATTCGCGTGTGGCGCGTTCGGGGATTCATGCGCTCACTATTTTAGGCGTGAAAGAGATTCGCGTGATTGCGCCTAAAACCTTATTGCCCTCGAAAATTGAAACGCTTGGTGTGAGCGTGTCGCACGATATGGCGCAAGGGCTTGAGGATATTGATGTGATTATTATGCTGCGTTTGCAAAAAGAGCGCATGACTTCGGCACTGCTACCTAGTGAGCGCGAATATTTTCAGTGTTTTGGGTTAACGCAAAAGCGATTGAAACTCGCCAAGCCCGATGCGATTGTCATGCACCCAGGTCCAATTAATCGAGGGGTTGAAATTGAATCAAGCGTTGCCGATGGCAGCCAATCTGTTATTTTGCAGCAAGTGAGTAATGGTGTTGCGGTGAGAATGGCAGTGATGGCAATGGCGATGCTACCTCAATAGTCATATTGTTGTCACATCAGCCTATCCAATTAAAATAGGGGGGGAAAAAATAAATTGTGAGGTACTTCACAATTCCGATCTAAACTTAGGATTTATTAAAAATTTGTCGATAGACTAGTTGTTAAGCGAAGACGAACAATCCATTCGTTATCGATATCAACGGAGATGGCGTTGCTTTATAGCAAGGTTAGGGGAAACCTGCGTGCTGTTGAAACGTCACTCATGTGCTGAGTGCCATGGATGAATGGACTATTTCAAATTTTAATTATAAAAATAAAACTGAACCATAACGCAATTATCAAAAAAGTGCAAACCATTTGATAACGCGGTAAATGGTGACGTGCCTAGGGGATGATATGAGCGCAAACTATAAAATCACGATTAGTACCACTAAGTTAAATCGTATGACGCGTGTGAATAAAAGCATTGAACTTGTTCAAGGTCGCACAACTCACATTGAGGCACAAGGTGGTGAGCGTTTTCATTTACAAGAGTGACAAACGGGCGTTTCCCCTAAAAAAATTATCACAAAACGTGTTGGCAAACGGTTACATATCCAATTTGAAGGTAGCACCCAGCCAGATTTAATTATTGATAATTATTACGATGACGCTGTACTCCCCAATGAATTGACGGGAACCAATCAAGAAGGGGATATTTTTGATTATGTGATTGACGAATCGAGTGAGCTAGGCGCTCTTGATGGCGCACAAGCAAATGTCGCAGCTCAAGTCGCGGGCGGTGGTTTCATCGAAACGCTCTCAGATATCGCATTGCCGTTAGGGCTTGCCGTTGCAGCGGGTGGCGCCGGCGTTGCGTATGGGATGGGAGGTGGAAGTAAAAACACATCGCACCTCATGTCACTATCCAAACCGATTGAAGTTGACAGTGGGACGGTTGATTCAACGCATCCGGTAAATCCGCCAGCCAAGCTACTCACCAATACACCAAAATTCAGCATTCATAGCGTGCCAAAAAACATGACAGCGCAGTTGATTGTTGATGGAAAAATAGTCGATTCAGTTTTCGAAAAAGATGCGCAAAGGAATGATTATTTAACGCCTAAAAATCCGTTAAGCGAAGGCATGCACACGATTTTTTATCAGTTTTTAACGGCAAAAGGAAAAGTCAGCGGCACGAGTTTAAGTACCGAGAGTTTGATAGATACGATTATTCCCTATAGACCAGAAATACAACCAAGTATCGCAGAAACCACCACTGACAACGGGTCAACGAATCAAACAGAAAGCACCAACGGTCCAGTATCGACGCGTAATACACAACCCAATATTGCCATTGGTCAAGTTCAACAAGGCACCACACCCAAATTGGTCATTGACGGCAAACCGGTTGATACGGTTGTCACCACCGATGAAAAAGGCAATGTGACGCTCACACCTAAATCTCCAATAGGCGAGGGTGAACATACCATCACCTATCATGTGGTCACGCCATCGGGCAGAACGAGCAGTGAAAGCGAAGCGATTAAATTGATAGTGGATACCACGCCACCTGATGCGCCCAAGCTTGCGCCCGATATGACCGCCGACACTGACGAAGGGGTAAACCATACAGACAACATTACGTCTAATCTAAAACCGCATTTTATGATTGGTGTTGTGCCCAACGGGTTAACAGCGCAATTAGTGGTTGATGGTAACGTCGTTGCCGCTACAGTGAGTGCGCCCGATGCGCAGGGAAATGTTTTTTTTACGCCTGTTGTGGGATTATTAACAGGGTCGCACGCATTATCGTTTAATTACAAAGATGCCGCGGGCAATGTGAGTCAAAATAGCCCAGCGTTACAAATTACAACGTCAGCGGAGGCGGTTATTGCCGAACTAACCGCCCCTGTTATGACAACGCAAACGGATACAGGGAGTAGTCAAACTGATGCTATAACCGGTAATGCCAAGCCTACATTCTCACTGAATACAACTATACCTAACGGTGCCATTGTGCAATTATTAGTCGATGGTGTGGCGGTTGAGTCAACACTTACCGATTTGGATAACGTTTCCTATTTAACCCCTGTTAATTCATTAAGCAACGGCAAACACGCTATTGCGTTCACTGTTCAAGAATTGTCCTCGAATGCGGTGATGAAAAGTCCTACCTTAGACGCGATGATTATGACAGACGATACTTTTGTTGTATTAAATGCCGCAACCGATGATGGTGTGCTCAATGCGACGGATGCGTCGAATAACTTAACGGTTTCTGGTGTGACCAATGCACCTATTGGAACTGTAGTGACAATAACGGGTCTTGATAATGTGGCGCGTACTGCAACCGTTGTGGCACCAACGTCTAATCGTAGCTCAAATACGTTTAGTGTCACTATTCCAAGCGGTGAGGTAGCTAATTTTAGTCAAGGTAGCCATACAGTGACAGTTAGCATGACCGATCCCCTAAATCGTACCAGTACAGATACGCAAGTTATCGTTGTCGATACAAAATCCCCCAATGCACCAGCGGCACTCACTGTACCTGAAAATTCAGATGGTCACATCACCGTGGAGGAAGCCAGTAACGGTACACTGATTGGTGTGTCGTTAGCGGGAACGAATGCGACGGCTGGCGATAAAATCAATGTGAGCATTGATGGCGTGGTGACTTCGTATGTCTTAACGTCACAAGATATCACAAATAATACGGCGAATGTGACCGTTCCAAAATCGGTTTTAGACGCAGCCGGTCAAGGTAGCGCTGTAGTGACAGCCACAATCACCAACGCCCATGGCAATACCAGTGTAGCGAGTCCGTCTACGTCGATTATGTTAGATGCGCCCAATCACTTGCCAACAGGAAAAGTCACCATTGCCGGCACAGCTCAAGAAGGTCAAGTGCTAACGGCATCAAATACGTTAGCAGACGCAGACGGCATGGGCACGGTATCGTACAAATGGTACGCGAATGGCGCAGAAATCAACGGTGCAACTGCAACCACATATACGCTAACTTCAGCGGAAGTAGGCAAAAAAATCACCGTTAAAGCCAATTACACCGACGGTGGAAATACAGCGGAATCTGTGACATCAAGTGAAACTGTTGACGTAGTCGCGCATGTCACACCACCAGCACCAGTTAATCAAGCCCCAACAAACACAGTCCCGAATGCACAGACCACAGACGAAGACACAGTAAAAGTCATTACCGGTTTGCAAATTGCAGATACAGATGCAGGAACAAGCACAATGACAGTCACATTGGCTGTTGTGAATGGCGTGATGGGCATTCAGTCCGCTTCAGGTGTGACTATTACCAGCAATAATACATCAAGTGTTCAGTTGAATGGCGCGTTAGCCGATATTAACACCTTGTTATCAGCGGCAAATGCTGTGACATACAAACCCAATAGCAATTACAACGGCAACGATTCATTAACCATGACAACCAGCGATGGCTCGTTAAGTGATACAGATAATGTAACGATTACCGTCACGCCTATCAACGACGCACCAATCATTACAGTCAACGCACCCTCAACAGATATCTATGAAAATACCGCCTACAGCTTGACTGGCATATTTAGCATTAGCGATGTTGATGTCGGTGCTGGCGTGATGACAGCCAGTTTAAATCCCAACGCGAATATTTCAAATGGCAATTCCCTTGTGGTCAATGTTGGGGATTCTGGTGTGAGCATTATCAATAATTATCCCAATGCACAATCGGGTTATGTTTATCTAAAAGGTACACTCTCACAGCTAAATGCTCTCCTTGCAGGAAATGGCAACGCGTCAATTCAATTGACCATTACCGATGGTTCACCACCGCCAACCACGACAATGCGGTTATATGTTAACGATAATGGGTATACAGGCACGATTGCAGAATCAACAGCCGATATTGCTAGTTTTACTGTTCATAATGTCAATAACGCGCCAGTGCTTGATAACCTTGCTTTGTCGTTCGTGAATACAGCGTCTTCGTTATCCGACAAGAACGGTCATTCTATTATTGGAATGCAGATGACCAATTTAACCAGTCATATTAGCGATGATGATGCTAATTCATTGAAAGGTATTGCCATTACAGGCGCAAACCACGGCACGCTGTATTATATAGATTCGGCGAATGCGAATGAATGGCTGGCGTTTAATCCTACAGGTAGCAATCAAGGTAAGGCGTTGCTGCTTGATAATGCAGAGTCAATCTATGTTAAATTTGTGCCAGAGAGTGGTTATGCTGGAGATATTGCGAATGCCATCACCTT
>OMIH01000071.1 GCA_900299045.1 Methylococcaceae bacterium | reverse complement strand
GCGACCACCGAGATCTACACAAGGAGTATCGTCGGCAGCGTCAGATGTGTATAAGAGACAGGCGCAGAGCTTTATGATTAGCGCAGACATGGCGCATACTTATCACCCCAATTTTCCAAACGTCTACGATACGCAGCACGCCGTGCATATCAATCAAGGTGTTGTGGTCAAAGTAAATGTCAATCAACGTTATGCTACCGATAGTGTGTCGCAAGCCATGTTTATCGACTGGTGCAAGAAAGCCAATGTGCCTTATCAATTGTATTCGCATCGCAATGATTTGCCTTGTGGTAGTACGATTGGGTCTATTGTATCGCAACTTGGACTGCGCACGGTTGATGTTGGCAATCCCATGTGGGCGATGCACAGTTGCCGTGAAAGTGCTGGTGTTTTGGATCACAAAGCGATGATTGATGTCATGCGCTATTTTTTTTCTACTAAGACCAATGAAACGTTATGAGCCTTATTCGTCAAGATGATTTTATTGAAAGCATCGCGCAAGCCCTGCAATTTATTTCATACTACCACCCAAAAGATTTTATTACCGCATTGCATGAGGCTTATTTGCGTGAAGAAAGTCCCGCAGCAAAAGAGGCAATGGCGCAAATTTTAATCAATTCGCGTATGTGCGCTCAAGGCAAGCGCCCTATTTGCCAAGATACGGGAATTGTGACCGTCTTCATTAAAATTGGTATGTCCGTGCAGTGGGAAACCACACTTAGCCTCAGTGACATGGTTAACGAAGGTGTCCGCTGTGCTTATCAGAATAGCGATAATCCACTACGCGCTTCGATCTTGCGTGATCCTGTGGGTATGCGTACTAATACGCGAGATAATACGCCCGCTGTGATACATACCGAATTTGTACTGGGTGATAAAGTCGATATTGAAATTGCCGCAAAAGGCGGTGGCTCAGAAGCAAAAGCAAAATTTGCGATGCTCAATCCCTCAGACAATATTGTGGACTGGGTATTAAAAACGGTTCCTAGTATGGGAGCGGGGTGGTGTCCGCCAGGTATTTTAGGTATTGGCATTGGCGGGACAGCAGAAAAGGCGATGTTACTTGCAAAACAAGCGTGCATGGGATCGATTGATATTCACGAACTCAAAGCCAAAGGTGCCACAAATCGTCTTGATGAATTGCGTTTAGAGCTGGTTGAAAAAATCAACGCGCTAGGCATTGGTGCACAAGGTTTAGGGGGATTAACAACGGTTTTAGATGTCAAGATTCTTGATTATCCCACGCATGCCGCCAATCTTCCCATCGCAATCATTCCAAATTGTGCGGCGACGCGTCATGTGCATTTTGTATTGGACGGTAGCGGTGTTGCACAATTCACACCCCCTAGCTTAGAAGATTACCCACATATTGCGCGTGACACAACAACTGCCCGAAAAGTCAATTTAGATACATTAACGCATGACGATATTCAATCATGGAAGGTAGGGGAAACGCTGCTACTGAGTGGCACATTGTTAACTGGACGCGATGCAGCGCACAAACGTCTTTGTGATATACTCGAGCGCGGTGAAGCACTTCCTGTTGATTTTAAAAATAAATTTATCTACTACGTTGGACCCGTCGACGCTGTACGCGATGAAGTGGTTGGTCCTGCCGGTCCCACTACCGCAACGCGTATGGATAAATTTACCGCCCCCTTATTAGAAAAAACAGGGTTACTTGGCATGATTGGCAAATCAGAGCGTGGCAGTGATGCCATTGATGCCATTAAAAAATATCAGTCTATCTACTTAATTGCGGTGGGTGGGGCAGCGTATTTGGTTTCAAAAGCAATAAAAAATGCAAAAATTCTTGCCTTTGCCGATTTAGGCATGGAAGCCATTCATAAATTTGTGGTTGAAGATATGCCCGTCACGGTCGCTGTTGATACGCAAGGCACCTCAATTCACCATCTCGCGCCAACACAGTGGCAAGCGAAAATGCGTGATATTTCTATTCAAGTAATGAAGAAGTGATTATTTATGAAAACACATCGTTTTTTTCTACTCAGTTTTTTAACGGTAACATTCATCGGATTAACGGGGTTTAGCGATAGCGCAAAAAAACAAAAAGCAGTCAAACCAATCGACACAACGCCTGTTCACAAAGTACTTGATTTATCCCTGCCTGCGCAAATTGAAAACACCATTGAATCAAAAACAACCGCTCAAATTAAACCCGAATTTGTGATTGAGAAACCCAAAAAAATTCAACGGGAATTAGAGCTTGATACACAAACGATTATGTCAATTGAACCTGAGGCAGATAAAATCAAATCCGTTGACGGTGCAAGTATTACGATTAATTTAAAACGTTAATCTCCTATCCTATTTTACGTTAGAGCTTTATGGATTTATTACTCGCTATTCATACATTGATTTTAGGCATTGTTGAAGGACTCACTGAATTTTTGCCTATTTCGAGTACAGGACATCTTATTTTAGTAGGTGACTTGCTCAATTTTAATGACGAAAAAGGTAAATTATTTGAATTAGTCATTCAAATGGGCGCTATTTTTGCGGTATGTTGGGAGTATCGCAAACGCATTTACGCTACATTTAGCGGTCTCCACCAACGTAAAAAAATAGCGCAGCAGTTTACACTCAATTTGGTGATTGCATTTTTTCCTGCGGCACTATTAGGATTCCTGTTTAGCAAGTACATTAAAGCGCTCTTATTCAAACCTATTCCGGTGGCGTTAGCGTTTATCATCGGTGCATTGATTATTTTTTGGGCTGAAAAACGAGCGCATACGGTGCGTATTCACACAGTTGATGAACTCTCGAAATGGGATGCGATTAAATTAGGATTAGCGCAATCAGTAGCACTCATTCCAGGTACATCACGCTCTGGCGCAACAATTATTGGCGGTCTGCTCTTTGGACTGTCGCGACAAGCCGCCACGGAATTTTCTTTTTTCTTAGCCATTCCAACGTTGACCGCAGCGAGTTTATATGATTTGTATAAACATCGTGAATTGCTCGATTTAGCCGCTGACGCCCCTCATTTTCTTTTAGGCATGGTAGCGGCTTTCGGTAGTGCATTACTCGCTATCAAAGCCCTTTTACGTTACATCAGTGAGCATGATTTTGTTATTTTTGCATGGTATCGTCTATTTTTTGGTGCAGTCGTTTTGATTACCGCCTACAGTGGTATGGTTAAATGGACTATTGATTAATCGCAAAAAAAGCAGGCTTAATTGAGTGATTGGTTGAAAAATTCGAAAATGTGTTTAGAATTGACGCCAGCACATCGTTTAACGATGGCTATTTTTTACCACTCAAAAATAATAACAATTGAGGATTGACGTTGATGAAAGTATTAAAAAAAATTGCATTAGCTGTAATGGTTGCCGTTTCTTTAGGCACGGTTTCTTCTACCGCTTTTGCTGAATCAGATCCAGGTCGCATTACCTACCCAGCAGCACAAGCTATTGATATACTGGCAGGTAAAATTCAAACAGCTGTTGACGCTATTGCATCAGGCAGTGATGTTGAAATTGCGGCGAAATTGATTAAAGATGCGTCTGATTTCTCAAAAGAAGTGAACGCGAACGATCGTGTTGCGCGTGCCGTATCAAAAGCCACCAATAACGTTAAAGCAGCACGTAAAGACGTTCAAGACGGCAATGCACCACAAGCAGAAGCTAAGTTGCGTGAAGCGCACAAACAAGTGCTTGATGCCAAAAGCCTTATCTAATTTTTTTAGAGCCTAAAACTAAAAAGCCTTGTGATGAAGATCACAAGGCTTTTTTAATGTGCTATCAATTTTTTAATGTGCCATCAATTAGGAATGCAAGAAACACATTACTCTTTAGCTAATTTTTTATAGGCATTGATTAGCGCATTAGTTGAGCAATCATGGCTAGTAATCACGTCATCATTGTTGAGTTCAGGCAAAATCACTTTTGCAAGCACTTTCCCAAGTTGTACGCCCATTTGGTCATAAGAATTAATATTCCAAATCACGCCTTGCACAAAAATTTTGTGCTCATAAAGCGCAATGAGTGAACCTAACGTTTTTGGCGTTAATTTTTTAAACAAAAACGCATTAGAGGGTTTATTGCCATCAAACACTTTAGATGCAACCAACACGTCATCTTTGCATTCTTCCTCGGTTAAATCTCGCTTGACTTCTTGTGCTGATTTACCGTGCATTAATGCTTCAGGCTGTGCAAGGAAGTTTGAAATTAAAATTTTGTGATGTTCGGGTAAATGATAATGGCTAATTGCTGGTGCGAGAAAATCACAAGGAATTAATTTTGTACCTTGATGAATGAGTTGATAAAACGCATGTTGTCCATTTGTCCCTGGGTGTCCCCAAATAATGGGTCCCGTGCTGTAATCGACTTTTTTACCCGTAATGGAAATGCTTTTACCGTTACTCTCCATGTCACCTTGCTGAAAATAATCTGCAAAATAGCGCATTGATTGATCATAAGCGAGCATGGCGTGCGTTTCAGCTTTGAAGAAGTTGTTATACCAGATGCCTAGCAAGCCCATAATGACAGGGATATTTTTTTCAAAAGGCGTTTGCTTAAAATGTTGATCGGTCGCGTACGCCCCTTCGAGCAATTCTTCGAAATTGTTCATACCAACATACAGCGCAATTGATAAGCCAATTGCTGACCAAAGTGAATAGCGCCCGCCTACCCAATTCCAAAATTCAAACATATTATCGGTATCAATACCAAATGCAGCCACCTCTTTTGCGTTAGTTGATAGCGCAACAAAATGTTTAGCTACCGCAGAACTGTCTGGCGCACTTTTCAGTAGCCAAGCACGAGCTGAATTTGCATTGGTAATGGTTTCATGTGTCGTAAAGGTTTTTGAGCCAACTAAAAACAGCGTGGTTTCAGGTGACAGATTTTCAATCGTTTCAATTAAATCCGTTTGATCCACATTAGACACAAAATGAACACGTAGTGCGGGGGTAGCGTAAGGATGTAGCGCGGCTGTGACCATTTTAGGTCCTAAATCTGATCCCCCAATACCGATATTGACAATATCAGTGATGGCTTTACCGCTGTAACCTTTCCATTCGCCCGAACGCACACGCTCGGAGAAAGCACGCATTTTTTTAAGTGACGCGTTAATTTGTGGCATAACATCCACACCGTCAACGTAAATAGGCGTGTTGCTACGATTACGCAATGCAGTATGAAGTACAGCGCGACCTTCCGTAACATTGATTTTTTCACCCGAAAACATGGCATGAATTTTTTCTGATAGCCCCGATTGTTTAGCAAGTTCAATCAATAACGGCAAAGTGTCATCGTTGATGCGATTTTTTGAATAATCGAACAAAATATCATTAAACGTAATCGAAAATTTTTCGTGTCGATTCAAATCGTTTTTAAAACTATCGACTAAACGTTGATTATGAATGTGGTCATAATGATTTTGTAATGCCGCCCAAGCGGGCTTAGCGGTCAACGATGCCATACTACAGAACTCCAAATTGAGAAAATTACTCCAAGTCTACGAAAATTAAGGACAGATAGCAATAATCCACCGCATCACTGCGCTTTTTTTTCCTGGCACACCAAAATGAATTTAACATTTGCTGCAAGAATCCCACTACCCAACCCTTCATTACCTTCTCGCATTTCCATTTCCTCGCGTTAAGTTGCGCTTTGTTTTTTGTTTCATTGAAACACGTTTGTTTCATATCTGTTTCACTGAAACGCTTTATATTTATGCGCAATTGCTTATTTTTGCGATTATTTCTGTGCATATCAATTATTTGTTCACTCTGGCATTATTTATGCGCGAGTCTAACTACTTTATTTGCATCAAATGACGTGTTAAAGTTAGCCTCGTGCGATAGCGATATAAAGCAATAGCATTTACAATAATAACTATTTCAAGTGAGAAGACTTATGAACATAGCGCAAATGATTAAAAAAAGTTCACTCGGTTTAACAGCGTTACTTTTTTCGTCGGCATTATGGGCGCATGGCGGCGCTGCTGGTACCGATACGGATCAATGTAAATTTGAATTAGAAAAAGATCACTGGATTCACTACACAGCTTATCAACCTAAAGCCTTCCCAGCTGAAGATTTTTGCGGCAATATTCCAAGCACCGACTCATTAATTCAATTGGTATTTGATTACCAAGACATGAAATACCGTAATAGAGCCGTCGAATTTGAAGTCACCAAAGAACCCGAAGGGACACGTGTTTTCTTCCAAGAAGCGGCAAAACACAAATCCGGCACGGTAATGCTTTCATTGCCAGAAGGGGTGCCTGAGGTGGGTAAATATCTCATCCACATTACCTTATTACCAGAAGATGGTGAAGCGGGAAGCGAGCGTCTTGATGCACACATGAGTTTCCAAGCAGGTAAAGGTCAACAAGCATCTAAAAATGAACTCTTTTTGTATGCGTTCTTTGCCTTTGCTGGCTTGTATGTCGTTTATTTATCAAACGCGGGTTTCAAACGCGCTATCGATGGTTTAGTTGGCAAAATCAAAGAATAAACCGCGACAAATTCAGACAAGGACGTCGTTTTACTTATTCAAGAGGCAAAAAGAATGATGAAATTAGTATCGGTAAGCGTCATGGCGGCGCTGTTTGCGCTACCGACATTTGCTCAAGATTATCAAGATCACGATGGTATATTAATGAACCACGGTGATGGGCATTTAATGGATATGGCTGGTGGCATGGTCATGGGCAACAATCCTGATACCCTACCTGGTGGTTGCGAAAAAATCTCAGAAACCAAAGAAATTACCGTTCATGCAGGGCATAAATACGCCGAAAAATTTCCAGGCAGAATGTTTGCCTTCGACACACAAGAATTTCAATTCAAGCCTTGTACAAAATTAACCGTTCATTTTATCAACGATGACAACGTTCGCCATCAGTGGATGATGCACGGTCTGCCTAAATATTTGTATCCTAAAGGTATGTTCCATTTAGAAGTTTCAGGACCTGCAAAAATTTCGGGTACACTGATTTTGCCACCGGGAGATAAAACGTATTTAGTGCATTGTGATATTGCTCAACACATGGAAAAGGGCATGAAAGCCCAATTAAAAGTGGGTAAAGGCGATGGCGATTTGCCAAGTATACCCAACGTAACGGCAAATACCATTGCTGACGATTATAAAATTACACTGCCCGAACTTTTAGCAAAAGCACACGAAGAAGCCAATGCAGAACCCACCGTAGCTGAAAAAACGGCAGCACCCGTTGCAGCGACATCGTCCACGCCCGCAACGCCAGAAGACAGCACATTTTCAGGTGTCACGGTTATAGGACTCGCACTAGGCTTATTGCTAGCCCCATTTTTAGTGCAAAAATTCAAAGGGATGAGCGCGGCAGAGATTTTAGCTTATGTGATAGACCTTCTGAAAACAATCAATAATGCCATTATTGCATTAACCGCTCAATTAATTAAAAAAATACAACACACATTACATAAATAACTTGTGCTTTGTGGTATAAAAAAAGCCAACACACTGTGTTGGCTTTTTTTAACTTTGAATTTCAATTGTTTGTATCATGCCCAAACACGATGCAAACAATTTAGGTCATCGTCACAACGAATCTCCTACGTGTTTTTTATAAAATGGCCAACTAGTCACGTGCAAATACTTGCGCACAGGTGATTTGATCACGGATACACACAACGCAATCGAAAACAAGCACCACACTGCCGCGTATTCATTAGGATCATCGGTGGTAATATCTGAAATCCAAGGTCCCATGAAGTAGTGGAATAACACAAATCGCCATGAGCCATAAAGCGTCGGCAAAATAAAGGCAACAATAATATACGCCAATACATGCAAACCCCAATTGAAATTAAACAACCATTCAATAGGGTGTGAAAGCAAGCCATTGAGCGGCATTTGCCAAGCAATATGCCATGCACCCGACACGGAGCAGACATGAGGTCCACAAAAACCTTCTGTACCAATAACACACGTTCCCGCCCATGCAAATGGATACATTTTAAATAAAATCAAAATAGAACCTGCCGCGCAAATGGTATAAACCGTTGTACGAATTTTGAGTTTAATACTTTCAGGAATAAAATACATTGCCACCATATTGGCAAAAAATGGCTGAAAGGCGACGTGTAAATACCCTAGCATCGTTAAAATTTGATTATTAGGATTATCACACAAATCAATATACACATAAGTAAACGCTTGAAGTAATTCCATTAATGCAAAATAGGTTAATGGAATCCAGAGTTCTTTGGACTCCCCTTTTTTTGCGATGTAATACGCTGTCCCCAAGCCAACTGCTGCAAGCACCCCCGATGCTTCACCACTCCAACACATGATGTTTTCCTCGTTAATTTGTCGTTTTTATTGTTATCATTTTTGAAAAGTAAACACAACAAAACCTTGCTGTGCATCGCTGGAGAGTATACCACACAAAAAATATCTACTTGGCGTGTGTGCTATACTTAGCGCCTCTTGTTATTTCTCAATTTAACCATGTCAAAACTCACCGTTACCAATCACAATCGTAATATTACCGGTTTAACGTATGTGTATCCCGTTCTTTCACGTCGTGCGGGTGGATTATCAATTGGCATCAATTTCAATATTAATAACGCGTGTAATTGGCGATGTATTTATTGCCAAGTCCCTGAATTAAAAAATGGGGCAGCGCCCGACATTCACTTGGATTTGCTGGCAAGTGAACTACGCTTTTTTTTAAATTCGGTACTGCACGGACGCTTTTATGAGGACATGGAAGTAGATATAGCGCAGCGCGTCATTAAGGATATTGCTATTGCAGGCAATGGAGAACCCACCAGTTTGAAAAACTTTGACCTCGCTGTTTCATTGATTGGTGAGATTGCAAATGAATTTGATATTTTTCCTCAAAGTCATTTTGTGTTGATTACCAATGGTAGCCTCATTCATCGCCCAGCTGTGCAAAAAGGACTCCATATACTCAATCAATACGATGGTGAAATTTGGTTTAAAATGGACAGCGCAACCCCAGAGGGGCGAGCAAAATTTAATCATTCAGCGCAACGCAATGAATCTGTATTCAAAAATTTACAGATTGCAAGTGAGCTCTGCAAAACAAAAATACAAATCTGCTTAGTGGATTATCGTCAGCAAGGACTCACACTCACTGAAAAAGCAGGTTTTATTGATTTTTTAACACATGTACGAAATCAAACCAATATCAGAAATATTACGCTCTACACGCTCGCACGCCCTTCACAGCAACCCGAAGCCATCGATTTGCAAATCATGCCATTAGCGGCGATGGATGAGCTAGCAAACGCTATTCGATTGTTGGATTTTGAGGTAGTGGTCACACAATAGCACGCAATTCGTCGAGCGTATTGATATTTTCAAAACCACGTGTATGGTCGCCAAAGTCAACGTAATGCGTTTGATGCTCCATAAACCAGCGTCTAACTTTGCGCTCACCTTTGGCTAAATAGTGTTCTAAACTGGTTTTTAAATGCGTATTTACAACCATAAAGACCGAATGAATTTGCTCACCACAGCAAGCCACTGTAATGGCTGATTGATAAAGTTGATGTTCGCGCAATAATCGTTCTAGTTGCTCTGTAGTAATAAAAGGGGCGTCACAGGGAACAACCAGTAATATATCCGCATCCACAAAATTCATTGCCGCTAAAACGCCAGCAAGCGGTCCAGAAAAGTCTGCCTTCATGTCGGCAATAACGGGAACACGCCATGTTTGATAAAGCGTATGCGAACCATTTGCATTAATTAACAATTCATCTACAAGCGGACGCATAGCAAAAAACGAATAAGCAATCAAGGGTTGCCCCTGATATAGCATCAGCGCTTTATTTTCAAAATTCATACGTTGCGCTCGACCACCGGCGAGAATAACGCCAGCTACTTTTGTTTGCGAGGTCATTGGTGTTAATCTATTAGTTAAATATTTTTAATTTTAAAGGAAAACGTCCACATGAAACATACGTTAACAACCGCGCTCCTTGCAACCACGCTTCCTCTTCTCCTTACTGGTTGTGCAAATACACCAGAAAAAACGGTAGAAAATACCGCTCAACCCACTACTACCGCAAGCTTTATCAATGACTATCCAACGCGTGAGCGTGTTGAGTATGTTTTGAACTGCGTCGCGCAACATGGCGGGTTAACCTATATTAATCAATATGCGTGCGGATGCAAAATCGATAAAATTGCGGAAACAATGCGTTTTAGTGATTTTGACGCTGCAAAAACCGTGTCGTATTTACGCTCAATGGCAGGTGAAAATGGCGCTGTATTCCGTGATCCTGAAAAAGGAAAAACATTGCGTAAGCAATTAAAAGATAACGAAGATGCCGCAGAAAAAAGCTGTTTTGTAAAATAAGTTAGGTTGTACTTGTGACTTTTGATTTGGGGTAGGATTCATTTTATGCGTAAATTATCGATTAAAACATTACTTAACATAATGATAAGTGTTGTTTTCATCTTTGTACTCAGTGCATTGAGTTGGATAGTCATCCATGAAGAACGCGATGTAAATTTGCTCAATCGGGAAAAAATGGGCGTAGACATCATCGCCGAGCTACAGCAGCTAAATATTTTAGTGGCGCAACATCGTGGCATGGCAAATCGCTTACTCAACGGCACTCGTGGACTTGACAACGCATTAGATGAATTAGAAAAACACATAGATACCACCTTCGATGCAGAGGTTGCGCAATGTCAATTGCCCAAAATTGTATTGCCCTGCACATTATTAAGCGATCTACAGCAACGCTGGCAACATCTTAAAACAACCCATTTGATGTTCGGTGTCCGCGATAGCTTTAATATGCACACACTGTTAATTGACAACACATCCGCGTTGATTGAGGATGTCGCCAATAGCAGCAATCTAAGCTTAGATAATGATTTATCAACACATTATCTCATGAATGGAATGATTAAAAGCGTGCCTGAGCTTACTGAAAGCATAGGTCAATTGCGAGGCTTTGCAAGTGGAACTATGATTGCGCATCACGCTGTTACCGCTTCAGAACAAGCCAAAATAGTCGAACTGGTTTATCTCGTGCGTTTATCACTGCGTACATTTGATCTACATTTAGAAAAAATATTGAGTACCTTGCCCAAGTTCCAAGAGGCGCACCAACAAAGCACATTGGAAATTCAACGTAATATTGAACAGTTTTTGCTCACTGTAGAGCAACAAAGTATCACAAAAGACGCATCAATCAATGATGAAAATTTTTATGCGCAAGGGACAGAAATTATTTCGCAAACTATGGCACTCTACCCCGTGATTGTCGATAGTCTACATACGCAATTAACAAAACGCTTCAATACGTTGTTGATCGAACGAACCTATATGCTTTGTGGTGCTGGCTTATTGAGTGTGTGTTTTATGCTACTCTTTTACCAGTTGAAAAAACGTCTTGCTGTACTCAATCACGCGATGACGCATTTTGAACAAATTAGCGCAGGAAATTATGACAACGATATTGTCATTTTTTATGAAGATGAAATTGGGCATTTATTATCTAAATTACAGTTAATGCGACATCACCTCTTAGATAATTTAGATAAGCTCAAATACAATGTCATGCGATTAACCGACGCACAACGGATTGCCAAACTAGGCGATTTTGATTGGGACTTGCAAAGTAATGAATGGTATTTCTCAGATGAAGTCTATCGTATTTTTGACATAACCGCCGATGAATTCGAATGGAATTATGAAAAATTCTTGAGTTTTATTAAATCGTCGGATCGTGATAATGTCGCCGCAACACTGGTTCATGCCCGTTGCGTTAAAGGCAGTTATGATATGGAATACCATATTGATTGCAAAAATGGCGTGCGCAAACTTATTTATCAATGTATTGAAAGTCACGTTAATGAACAGGGCGAGGTGATTCGCATGGTCAGTACATTGCAAGACGTCACGCTTCAACGTGAGATGGAAACAAAAATTAAACTCGCTGCGAAAGTGTTTGATCATGTTGGCGATGCCATTTTTGTGACCAATGAAAATAATAAAATCACGCTAATTAATCGCGTCTTTACCGACATCACAGGCTATGACATTGACGCTGTTTTAGGAAAAGATCCACGTTTTTTAAGTACCCCCAAGCAAGATGATGACTTTTATGCTGCGATGTGGTTTGAAATCAATACACACGGCACTTGGAAAGGTGAAGTGTGGAATCAACGCAAGGACGGTTCGGTTTTCCCTGAATTATTAACCATCACAACCATTCATAATGCGAAAAACGAAGTGATGAATTATATTGGTATTTTCTCAGACATTACTCAGCAAAAACAAGCAACCGAACAAATTGAGTATCTCGCTAATTACGATAGCTTAACCGGTTTAATGAATCGCATGGCATTGCAATCCGCTGTAGATAATGTGTTGATCTCTATTCAAAAAAGCCAACAACTCTTAGCGTTACTCTTCATTGACTTAGATGGTTTTAAAGCCGTTAATGATACGTTAGGTCACGCGGTGGGTGATGAGGTATTAAAGTCTACGGCTGAGCGGTTAATGAAAAATGTTCGTGGTCGTGATTTAGTTGCCCGACTGGGTGGTGATGAGTTTGTGGTGGTCTTAGTACATTTAACGGATGTCAGTCATATCGTGCCCGTAGCCGATAAATTGCTCAATGCCCTTCATCAAACCTTGCCCCATGAAGGTCAAACGCTTCATGTCACCCCCAGTATGGGCATTGCCGTGTATTCAGACACCTGCTGCGATTATGCCAAGTTATTGAGCAGTGCCGATAAAGCCATGTATAAAGCCAAAGAAAACGGAAAAAACAATTATCAGTTTGCCCCTTAATAATATCGAATGCAAAAAAATATAGCTTATGAGCAATCAAGAAGAAACGTATGACCATCAAGAAACGATTTTAAACGTGCGTAGTGTGTTGGCGCGTCACCGTTTAGTGGAAGAGTTGGTGCGAAAACAAAACTTAGTCGAACTGCAGCGATTACTTGAACAACTCGACGCGAATGCAATGGCGCAAATGCTTGAAGTTTTCTCGCCCGATGATAGGCAAATTATTTGGGATTTGATTGCTGAGTCTCAAAAAGAAGAAGTTTTGCTTGCTATGTCCTATGACATTCGCCTTGAGTTAGCAGCCGATTTTAAACCACGCAACCGAAATATGATTATTCGTGTCTTTGATTTGCATGACGGTTTGCTCCGCCAAATTTCAATCGAAACCAAAGACGATTTAACCCACGCAAAACCCATTTGGATTGATCTTGTTATGCCCGAAGAGGAGCATTTAATTTGGGCGAGCGAGGTGTTTGGCGTAGAGCTACCCAATCCAAGCGAATTGACCGATTTAGAAACCAGTGCGCGATTTTACGTTGAAGATAATGGCGAAGTGCATTTACATTCTGATTTTCTACTCGATAGAAAAAGCGAATCTCGCAACGTTGCCGTGGCGTTTGTCCTCAACAAAGACACGCTTTTTTCTGTGCGTAGCGAAGAATTACCGGTATTTAGACTTCAACGCTTACGAGCGCGTAATGAATCTGGTTATGTTTCGGATGCAAAAGGCTTATTACTGGATTTATATGCCGCTGACGTTGAATATTCGGCTAATGCCCTTGAGGATATTTACAGCGAACTCGAATTTGTCGGGCGGCAAGTATTTAAATCGTATATGACTGACGAAGAAGCCGCAAAAATTCTGGCGGCTATTGCCGAGGAAGAAGATTTAAACGGTCGTATTCGTCGTAATTTACTTGATACACGCCGCGCTCTCTCGTTTTTGATGCGTGGGAAATTTTTGTCAGAAGAACAACACGAAGACGTACGTGAAATTCTGCGTGATATTGAATCGCTTGATGGTCATACCTCATTTTTATTTAATAAAATCAATTTCCAAATGGATGCCACGGTCGGTTTTATTAACGTTAATCAGAATAAGGACATTAAACGATTGACTGTCATGAGTTTGATTTTCATGCCACTTAACGTGTTAGCGGGTATTGGTGGAATGTCTGAATTCTCCATGATGACAACGGGCATTCCTTGGCAACTTGCGTATAGTAGTTTATGTGTGGGTTTAGCGTTTGTGGCGTGGTCTACTTACGTGGGCGTGCAATTTTTTGAACGACGTAAAATCAAGCGCATTGCAATCGAAAATCAGAAGATTTTAGCACGTTGACCACCGTTTTAATTATTGCCAATTCTGCGCGAATGCTCGCGCAAATGGCGAAGTGTGAAGGATTTTGTGTGCTGGCTATAGATTGCTATGGCGATTGCGATACGCGCCATTATGCACTCGATTTCAAAAAAGTCGATTCACTTTCCCTAGCCAATTTAATCCCTACCGTCGGCTATTTTTTAAACAATTATCAGATTGACTATGCTATTTATGGCAGTGGATTTGAATATTTTAGTGATAGTTTGCCGTATTTAGCCTCTTGTTTACCGTTAGTGGGCAACTCACCTGAAACATTCACAAAAGTACAAGACAAAGCATTTTTTTTTAGGTCACTCAAAAAATTCGACATTCCTTTTCCAAAAACCGTTTTTTCACCACCAAAATCAACTCAAAATTGGTTGATAAAACCCATGAAGGGATTAGGCGGGGTGGATATTTCACGGTTATCGCAAACTCCTCTTCCACAAACGCCAGTCTATTTTCAACAATTTCAAGCCGGCGCCAGTGGTTCGGCATTATTTTTAAGTGATGGCAAAGACGTTGACATACTGGGTTTTAATACCCAATTAACACACGATGATTTCTTATTTTCTAGCATCATTAACTGTTCTGCATTAACGCCTAAACAGCGCGATTTAATCACCGTTTGGGTGTTAACATTAAGTCGTTTCTTTTCATTAAAGGGATTACATTCCATTGATTTTATTGCAAATAATAACACTTTATTTATTTTAGAAATCAATACACGCCCCCCCGCTAGTGCGCAACTCTATGACGCAAGTTTAATCACGCGCCACATTGAGTGCAGTGTTAAGAAGATTCGTCACATACCCTTTAGTCAATCACAAATTTCGGGTTACCAGATTATCTACGCCAAACGCGATACGGCTATTCCCAATCGCTATTTATGGTCAGCCTATTGCACCGATTTACCGTCAAAAAATGCAATAATTCGCCAAAATTCGCCTATTTGCAGTATCATTGCACACAGAAAAACGATGCACGATGTGCAACACACATTTGCAATGATTCAACAACACATAAAAAGGTCTCTACTAATGACACAAAAAGCCAGCGTTAATCAACTCGCCCACCCTCTCGTTAAACAACTTATTGAACAAGCCGACAAATTGCGCGTTGGCGTTGAAATACTAGAACATGGTTGCACCATCATTGATGCAGGTATTAAGCACGTTGGCGGCTTAGAAGCGGGTCGTATTATTGCTGAAATTTGTTTAGGCGGTATGGGAACTGTCACCATTACACATAGCACATACACCGATCATTGGCCTTTATCGGTCAATGTCCATACAGGCAATCCTGTACTTGCCTGCTTAGGCAGTCAATATGCCGGCTGGAGTTTGTCGCATGAAAAATACTACGCGCTTGGTTCAGGTCCTGCACGCGCCATGGCAGCCAAGCAAAAAGACGGTCAAACCTTGCCTGTTGAAGAATTATATCAAGAACTTGCCTATCACGATGACAGTGATTGCCCTGTTTTAGTGATTGAAAATGATGCGATTCCCCCTTTAGCGATTGTTGAAAAAGTCGCTGCAGCGTGTGGTGTTGAGCCATCAAAATTAACCATTATTGTCACGCCAACAAGCAGTTTGGCGGGTGGTGTTCAAGTCGTTGCGCGGGTATTAGAAGTTGCGATGCACAAAGCACACGCGCTGCATTTTCCTTTAGAAAATATCGTCGATGGCAGCGGTTTTGCCCCTATTTGCCCTCCCCATCCTAATTTTGTTAAAGCAATGGGGCGCACAAATGATGCGATTTTATTTGCCGGTCAAGTACACATTTTTGTTAAAGGCAGTGATGAAGACGCTAAAAAATTAGCCGAAGCGCTACCTAGCTCAACCTCCAAAGATTACGGCAAACCATTTGCGGATATTTTCAAAGCGTATGAATATGATTTTTTCAAAATTGACGCGATGTTATTTAGCCCCGCGAGCGTGATCGTTACGGCAGTTGAATCAGGCAAAACCTTCCGTGCGGGTCATATTGATAATGCCTTATTAGATCAATCTTTTGGCTTATAAAAGTTATCGATAACACAATCGCTTTTGTTTTGAGTATTAAACACGGTCGATAATGAAAATTCTCATAATTGCACCCGCATGGGTGGGGGATATGGTGATGGCGCAAAGCTTATTTATTGCGCTCAAAAATACACATCCTAACTGTCAAATCCATGTCCTTGCGCCCGTATGGTCGCAAGGCTTACTTGCGCGTATGCCCGAAGTGTCACAGACATTTGTCATGCCGTTAACACATGGACAATTTGGTTTAAAAGCGCGGTTTGATTTAGGGAAAACACTGCGTAGCGAAAAATACGACCAGAGCATCGTACTTCCTAATTCATGGAAATCGGCATTGATTCCTTTTTTCGCTAAGATTCCTAAACGTACGGGTTTTTTAGGGGAATGCCGTTTTGGACTGTTAAATGACATTCGATTGCTAGATAAAAAGCAATTAACAATGACGGTACAACGCTTTGTTGCCTTGGGTTTTAAACATGAAACGCCTTTATCGATTTCTTATGATTTGCCTGCGTTGAAAGTAAATGAACATCAACAAAAAGCTGTCATTAAAAAATTCAATTTAGCATTGGAAAAACCTGTTTTAGTGCTGTGTGCAGGGGCGGAATACGGAAGTTCAAAGCGTTGGCCAGAAAACCATTTTGCTCAACTCGCTCAACACAAACTCGACAAAGGCTGGCAAGTATGGTTGATTGGCTCAGAAAAAGACCAAAAAATCACGCAAACCATCAATGAACATTGCCATAATGCGTGCTATGATTTCGCTGGAAAAACGAATTTAACGCAAGCGGTCGATTTAATATCACTTGCGCATACGGTTGTGACGAACGATTCGGGCTTAATGCACATTGCCGCGGCACTTGATAGAAAAGTCATTGCGCTTTATGGCTCCTCAGATCCGCATTTCACCCCACCGTTGCATGTGAAAGCACAGATTATTTCATTAAACTTGGCGTGTTCACCGTGTTTTAAACGCGAATGTCCACTCGGACACCGTCAATGCCTAACTGATATTCTGCCGCATCAAGTGATTACGTTGATTGAACGATGAAAAAAATCGCTATTGTCAAACTATCTGCCTTAGGTGACATCGTCCATGCGATGGTAGCGCTACAGTTTATCAAAAAACAATTCCCTGATAGCCAAATTGATTGGCTTGTTGAATCACGTTTTGCAGAGGTGCTAGCGCATAATCCGCATATTCATCGTATATTAACGATCAATTTAAAAGCGGTGAAAAAAAACAAACTCGCCATTTTTCATGAAATTCAAGCCGTTAAATCGTACGCTAAAAACAACTACGATATCATTATTGACGCGCAAGGGTTACTAAAATCTGCGATTACTTCACGATTTTTAGGCAAAAATATTGCAGGGTTTGATGCAAAATCCATTCGTGAACCGCTTGCCAGTTTCTTTTATTCGCATAAAGTTGCGATTGCCTATGATGCCAATACGATTGATCGTAATGTAGCGGTATTATCTCAGCCGCTGAATTTTTCCATTTCGCATGATGCTATTTTGAATAAAGAACCCTTTCTATTCTTTGAACCACCACGCGTTGATTTTAGGTCTTTTTTGCGTTCAGATTTAAAAAATAGTGTATTTGTCATTGGCTCAACTTGGGCTAGCCGCAATTATCCAGCGGAAAAATTTGTCGAGGTCGCCAATAGATTAGCGCAAAATTGCCTTGTCATTTGGGGAAATGAAAATGAACGACTTGTTGCTGAAGAGATGGCACACCAATCGGATTTTATTCGCGTTTTGCCAGCGCTGGATTTGAATGATGTCAAAGCATTACTGTCAGAAGTCGATTTGGTCATCGGTAATGATACGGGACCGACGCATTTTGCATGGGGACTCAACACGCCTTCCATTACCCTATTTGGATGCACACCGGTGAGCCGCGTTTATCAAACCGATATCAATAAAACCCTCAAATCTTCGTCAATAGTGAATCCTAAAAAACTCAATAAACAGGATTATTCCATTAGCGAAATAGCTCCTAATCGCATTATTGACTTAGCAAACGAATTATTAGACTTGTGAGGTGGGTAATTTGTGGTAATCTCACCAGAATACTTAAACCTATTTTTTACTCTTTTTGGCGATATTTTTATGCGTTTACTTCACTTTTTAAAACCTAAAAAAATTATTTTTGTTGTTGCGGTAATAGTATTTAACCAAAATACATGGGCAGCAGCCACCATTGAACATTGGCAAACCACAAAGGGCAGTCGCGTGTATTTTGTGCCAACAGATAGTTTGCCTATGGTCGATGTTCAAGTCGTTTTCGATGCCGGAAGCGCAAGAGATGGGGCGCAATTTGGTTTATCCGCACTCACCACCGGTTTGCTTGACACTGGTGCAGGTAAATGGAATGCGGAGGATATTGCACAGCGTTTTGAAAGTGTCGGCGCCAATTTTAGTGCCAGCAGTTCAATGGACAGCGCAAGCGTGTCACTGCGTACACTCACTGAAAAGCCGTTATTTGATAAAGCCATTGACACCATGCGCGTTATTTTAAGTGAGCCACGTTTTGCAAAAGCGGATTTTCAACGCGAAAAAAAGCGTACACTTGCGGGTTTAAAGCAGCGTGAAGAATCACCGGCAGAGCAAGCAAATCTGCTTTTTTATAAAACGATTTATGGTGATCACCCTTACGCACACCCTACATCGGGCAATTTAGACACCGTTGACGCCTTGACCGTCAAGGACATCGAAAAATTTTATAAAACGTACTACACCGCAAGCAATGCCATTGTGGTCATTGTAGGGAATTTGTCAAAAGTGCAAGCAGAGCAAACCGCTGAAAATTTAGTTTCCGCTTTGCCACAAGGTCAAAAACCCGCGCCATTGCCTGACGTTCCCGCACTTACACACGCCACGACACAACACATTGAATTTCCTTCAACGCAAACGCACGTTTTAGTCGGATTAAAAGGAACTTACCGAAAAGATCCTGATTATTTCTCGCTTTATGTTGGAAATCATATTTTAGGTGGCGGTAGTTTAGTGTCTAAACTCTTTGATGAAGTGCGTGAAAAACGTGGACTTGCCTACAGCGCATCGAGTGCGTTTGTGCCTTTTTTGAAAGAAGGTGTCTTTGTGGCGAGTTTGCAAACGCGAAATGATCAAACGCAACAAGCCTTAGCGGTATTGAATCAAACCTTAGCGGATTTCATTGAAAAAGGCGTCAGTGAAACTGAATTAACTGCCGCAAAAAATAATATTGTAGGTGGTTTCCCGATGCGTTTTGATACTAATAAAGAATTGGCAAACTATGTCACAATGATTGGTTTTTATGAAATGCCACTCGATTATTTAGACACATTCCAAGACAATATTCAAAAAGTCACTGCTGCCGATATTGCTGAGGCGTTTAAACGTCGTGTCAATTTGGCGAATCTGCAAACAGTCACGGTTGGAAAAACAAAATAATTATGGCAGATAAAAAAACGAAGAAAAAACAAGAAGGACAAAATTCAACGATTGCCAAAAATCGTCAAGCAACGTTTGAATATTCGGTTGAAGAGCGTTTTGAAGCGGGATTAGTGCTTGAGGGTTGGGAAGTAAAAAGTTTGCGTGATGGACGTGTTCAGCTTAAAGAAAGTTACGTTGACATCAAGAAAGGCGAAGCGTGGTTGCTTGGAGCACATATTTCCGCCCTACTCTCCGCTTCAACGCATATTAAACCTGAAGCGGTGCGCAGAAAAAAATTGCTACTCAATCGCCATGAACTCAATAAATTGATCGGTAGTGTTGAACGTAAAGGTTATACGATTATTCCCCTATCAATGTATTGGAAAAATGGACGCGCAAAACTCGAAATCGGTTTAGCGAAAGGCAAACAACTCCACGACAAACGTGCCGCATCAAAAGATCAAGACTGGAAACGTGAGCAAGCTAGGATTATGAAAAAAGGGTAATCAAATCATCTCAGTCAATATTTAAAAAAATTTAAAAATAAAGAGGATAACTCCCCCATGATTATTAACGGTGTCACCATAGACGCGACCTTTGCGGAAGCGTTTCCAATGAAAGGAACGCGGGCAATTATTACCGCGCAAAATGAAAAATGGGCAATGATTGCTGCGCAAGCAATGACCGGTTTTGCTACCTCGGTTATTGCTTGCGGCTGTGAAGCAGGCATTGAGCGTGTCTTAACCCCAGAGGAAACACCTGATGGTCGCCCTGGCGTTTCGATTATGATTTTTGCAATGGGCGGTAAAGGCCTTGCAAAACAACTCGAAACACGCTCAGGACAGTGCGTATTAACCTCACCAACATCAGCTTTATTTGCAGGTATTGATGGTGGTATTCGTATTCCACTTGGTAAAAATTTACGTTATTTTGGCGATGGTTTTCAAACATCGAAAGTCATTTCAGGCAAACGCTACTGGCGTATTCCTGTCATGGACGGCGAGTTTTTAGCCGAAGCTACCACAGGTCAAGTGGATGCCGTTGGTGGCGGTAATTTTTTAGTCTTGGCACAATCCCAACCCCAAGCATTAGCCGCTTGTGAGGCCGCTATTGAAGAAATGAAAAAAATCCCTAACGTCATTATGCCCTTTCCTGGTGGTGTGGTGCGTTCAGGTTCAAAAGTCGGTTCAAAATATAAAACCCTCAACGCGTCAACCAACGATGCGTTCTGCCCTACATTGAAAGGTTCCACGAAAAAAACCGATTTATCACCCAATATTGAATCCGTTATGGAAATCGTTATTGATGGCTTAACGAAAGAAGATATTGATAAAGCTATGCGTGTGGGTATGCAGGCTGTTTGTGATTTAGGGGCTGCGAATGGTATTGAGCGTATTAGCGCAGGTAATTACGGTGGAAAATTAGGTCCCTTTCACTTTCATCTACAGGAGATTATGGCATGAGTGCGTTAACGTTTAAGCTAAAAAGTCGACCCGATCAACGCGTTGATATGTCGCCACTTGTCTGCCATTTGCTTGCAGGTTTAGAACCCATACAAATAGCCGCTATTGAACTGCAATGCGGTAAACAAAAATTGCGCGTTGATGCGTTATTTTCAATTAGCGGTTTTGATACGCAAAAAATTGTCATTAAAAATAGTTTTTCAAAACTGGATTACATTGGCAAAGAGCTGAGTGGTGGTGAAATTCACATTGAAGGCGATGTGGGCGCTTATTGTGGCATCGGTATGCAATCAGGTTTAATTAAAATTTTAGGTAATACCGGTATCTATGCCGGTTGTGAAATGAAAAAAGGTCAACTTGAAATTTTAGGGGATGCCGGTGATTTTTTAGGTGGCGCACTGCCTGGTAATAAAAATGGAATGAAAGGTGGCATTATTTTAGTAAAGGGTAATGCGGGAGATCGTGTTGGAGATCATTTAAGACGCGGTACGATTTTAATTGAAGGTAACGCGGGGGATTATTGTGGTTCGCGCATGATTGCTGGCACCATTGCTGTGATGGGAAATACCGGCAAACATATTGGTTATGCGATGCGCCGTGGTACGCTACTGCTTTGGAATAAACCCAATTTATCTGCAAGCTTCAATGATTGCGGTCAGCATACCCTTGCTTTTTTGCCTATGCTATTCAAATCATTTGCAAATTTAAACTCCTCTTTTGCAAATAACGCCATCGCATTTAATCGTGTACATCGCTTTGCTGGTGATATGTCTGAAATTGGGCGTGGCGAGATTTTAGTCAAAATTTAATTTCCATAAAAAATTGGGATAAACCAACTGTGTTTATCCCAATCCTCAATAAAAGCAATCAATCAACTGTGAATTGCGTCACAAATTTGACTTTATTTTTTGCATCAAAAAAGGTTGATAGGTAACATCAAGAATTTCCTCAATAATTTAATCAACAAAGGAATTTTCCCGATGAAACTTACCGCACCAAATACTCAACAAGGTTTTACACTCATTGAATTGATGATTGTTGTCGCTATTATTGGCGTTTTAGCCTCCATTGCCGTACCGAGTTATCAAACCTACGTCAAAAAAGCCAAATTTTCTGAAGTGGTGATGGCGACATCCGCTGCAAAAACAGGGGTTGAGCTTTGTTTTCAAAATACAACATCCATTACGGGCTGTACTGGGGGCTCAAATGGTGTACCTTCGGACATTGCAACAGCAACTAATACTAATAATGGTTATTTAACCACTCTTACAACAAAAGATGGCGTGATTACCGCTACAGCTGTAAGCATAAACGGATTAAACGGTGAAACCTACATTCTCAAACCTGCGACGACAACAGGAAAAGTGATTTGGGCAACTGACACAACAAACAGCACGTGTGTTAACGCAGGTATTTGTTAATTTTTCATCATTTTAACAAGTTAAAAAAAGCCGCTTTTAGGGTGTCCTAAAAGCGGCTTTTACGTTTCGGTCATAGTCATCGGCAGGTTTACCGGTTTATTTATGCTTAATTAGGAAACTATAAATCAATAAAACACCATATTGTCAACTAATAAGCGCATCTGTATAGTAACCACCAAGTGAGTTATTTACATATTTTTTACAACAACCTTAGGTGCATTATCATGAACACATTCTATAGAGATATATTGATTGGCTTGATCTTTGTTGTTGGCATTGTTGGTTTCATTTCTGGCGAATTTGTGATATCAACCGTATTATTTGCCTCGGCAGCTATTTTAAGCAATGTTTATTTAAACCGTGAATTTTACGGTTAAGCGTTACCTCCTCGAACATACTACCTCCTGGTATTACAGCAAACATCGACTCCTCATTGTCTTGTTTGACCTCTTCGCTCTCATTGTGTAAGAACACTGAGAGCTTTTTTTTGCCTATGATTTGCGTTAACGTTGTAAAATGAACGCTTTTTATTACTTTTTAAAGACACTACACTCATGCGTACCTCTTCTTTTCCCTTAAATACTGTTAAAGAAACACCTTCTGATGCGGAAATTATCAGCCATCAATTGATGATTCGCGCTGGTCTTATTCGCAAATTAGCGTCTGGCTTATACACTTGGCTACCACTTGGTCTGCGCGTGTTGCGTAAAGTGGAAAAAATTGTGCGCGACGAAATGGAAAAATCGGGTGCACTTGAAGTACTCATGCCCGGACTTCAACCTGCTGAACTTTGGCAAGAAACGGGACGTTGGGAGCAATATGGCGCAGAACTCGCACGACTAAAAGATCGCCATCAACGTGATTTTTGCTTAGGTCCCACGCACGAAGAAATTATTACCGATTTAGCGCGTCACGAAATTAAAAGCTATAAGCAATTACCGATTACTTATTTTCAAATTCAAACAAAATTCCGTGATGAAATTCGTCCACGTTTTGGCGTAATGCGTGCGCGTGAATTTATTATGAAAGATGCGTATTCCTTTCATTTAACCGAAGAAAGTTTACATGAAACGTATGACATCATGTATAAAGCCTACACGGCTATTTTTAATCATTTTGGCTTAAAATTCCGCGCGGTGATTGCGGACTCTGGCTCTATTGGCGGGGCGGGTTCACATGAATTTCACGTTCTTGCTGATTCAGGTGAAGATGCGATTGCCTTTTCAACCCAAAGTGAATACGCCGCAAATGTGGAAAAAGCACACGCGTTAATGCCAACGCAACACCGTGGTGCAGCAACGCAAACATTAACGTTAATTGATACGCCAAATCAACACAGTATCGAGGATATTTGCGCCTTTTTAACCGTTTCACCCACGCAATGCGTGAAAACGTTAATTGTCAAAGGCAGTGAAGAAAATAGCCTTGTCGCATTACTTGTGCGTGGTGATCACGAATTAAATGAAATTAAAGCTGAAAAAATTGAAGGCGTTGCTTCTCCTCTGCAATTAGCTAGCGATGAAGATATCCAGCGTGCATGTGGATGCAAAGCCGGATCCATTGGTGTGATTGGATTAACCATTCCCGTGATTGCCGATTATAGCGTAGCCGTGCTGTCTGATTTTGTGTGCGGTGCAAATCAAGATGGCAAACATTATCAAGGCGTCAATTGGGAGCGTGATGTGGCATTGCCTGCGCACGTTGCAGATTTGCGTACGGTTATCGAAGGGGATTTAAGTCCCGATGGACAGGGAACATTGACCATTGCGCGTGGTATTGAAGTAGGACATATTTTCCAGCTAGGCACCAAATACAGCGAAGCGATGAAAGCGGGCGTGATTAACGAAGCGGGTAAAAATCAAATTATGATTATGGGTTGTTACGGCATTGGTGTATCGCGCGTTATTGCTGCTGCGATTGAGCAAAATCATGATGAACGAGGCATTATCTGGCCAGTCAATCTAGCGCCTTTCCAAGTGGCAATTTGCCCGATGAATATGCACAAATCAGAACGCTTAAAAACGTATGCTGAAAAGCTGTATCTCGATTTAACCCACGCAGGCATTGAAGTGCTGTTTGACGATCGTAAAGTACGCGCTGGCTTTATGTTCTCGGATATGGATTTAATTGGCATTCCCCATTGTCTTGTCATCAGTGATCGGGGACTTGATTCACACACTGTTGAATATAAAGGTCGCTGTGATGAACAAGCGCAAGATATTGCAATGGCAGACATTGTGTCGTTTATTCACGCTAAGTTACATCGCTAACAACGCGCGCATTACAAATAGTAGGTATAAAAAAGGGCGAATTCGTATCGCCCTTTTTATTATCGAATCAATTTTAAATATTTTTCATAAAGCGATTCTTTATCTTCAACGTGTTTACTGTCTTTGCTGATGCAATCAACAGGACACACTTCCATACATTGTGGCGTATCGTGATGACCGACACATTCTGTGCATAAACTGGGATCAATAACGTAGATGTCCTCACCTTGTGAAATAGCACCATTGGGGCATTCAGGTTCACAAACATCGCAGTTAATACATTCATCGGCAATAATCAATGCCATAATAGATTTACCTCTGTTTTAAAAATAAGGTTTATTTTTTTGTTTAAACGTCAAGCGACGCAAATTTTTCAATCAGTTTTTCGTGCACTTTTTCAGCCACAAAAAACGATACATTGCCTTTTAGGCGTGCAATTTCTCGAATCATGCTCGACGAAATAAATTCATATTGCTCTGCGGGCGTTAAAAACACCGTTTCCAATTCTGGCGCAAGTCGACGATTCATTCCAGCAAGCTGAAATTCATATTCAAAATCAGATACCGCGCGAAGTCCTCGCAGAATGACCCGTGCACCATGCTCTCGTGCGCAGTCAACTAGCAAATTATCAAATCCAATCACTCGCACATTAGAAAAGTTTGCCGTCACTTCTCGCGCAAGCGCGACACGCTCACTTAAAGAAAAAAGCGGGGCTTTGGTTTTATTCGCCGCAATAGCAATAATGACGTTAGGATACAGTTGCGCTGCACGCGCCACTAAATCTAAATGACCATTGGTGATAGGGTCGAAAGTTCCGGGATAAATAGCGGTAATCGAAGGTGTTTGATTCACTATAGTTATTCGATATTTTAGTCGTGAGGTAGTTTAACCGCAAGCACATCACATGGCGCATGATGAAGCACACCGCTTGCTGTTGAGCCAAGCAATAAAGCAAGCCCATGTCGCGCGTGTGAGCCGATAACGATTAAATCAACTGATTCCTGCGCAGCAAGCGTAGTAATTTCGTCTTTAGGCGTTCCCCAAATAAGCCAACGCTGATTATCGGGGACATTCAATTTTTCACCTAACATCGTGAGATTATTTTTTTCTTGCTCAAGCAACAAATTATCTGATTCATCACCAAGCGAAATAATAGTACCGTAACTAGTATCAGGCATAGGAATATTATCTAAAATATGCACTAAACTGAGTTTCGCACCATTTTGATTGACCACCTCAATGGCTCGAGTGACAATATTTTCAGTATTGGCTGAAAAATCAACGGCAAGTAAAATATGCTTATACATGTCCCATGCTCCCACTTTACTTAAAAACAGCAGTATGATTGAATTGAGAAAGCACACATTCACCGTAAATCAAACGTGGGAATGTGTGCTTGCAGGATACGTTATTTTTTTGCAGCTTCTGCTGGCGCTGCATTTTCTGCTGCAGGCGCGGTGTCGGCAGGTTGAACAGACTCAATGGTAGCAGGTTCTTCTGCTGCTGCTTTTGGTTTCTCATCAGTGAGTGGAATTAACACGTCAACTTTGGCTGTTGAGCGTAATTCTTTAAGCATATTTTCAATTTTTTGACGTTGCAAATAAGGCGCTAATTGCTCTTTGACAGCATCTAGCGGCGGTGGTGTTTGTGGACGTGATTGTTCGCGTAAAATGACATGAAAACCAAACTGTGTTTGGACAGGTGTTTTTGTGTATTTACCATCTTCTAATGCCGCCACCGCATCAGAGAAAGGCGCAACCATTTGCGCAGCGAGGAACCAGCCTAAATCACCACCATTTTGCGCTTCTTTACCATCCAATGATTTTTTATTCGCTATTTTTGAAAAATCACCGCCTTTATCGAGTTCAGCAATAATCGCTTTCGCTTCCGCTTCTGTTTTGACTAAAATGTGACGCGCTTTATATTCAGTGCCTTTTTCTGCTGCCACTTTGCTGTCATATTCTGCTTTAATTTCAGCATCTGTTACAGGATGCTCTGCAATGAATTTTTGTAATTCAGATTGAGAAAGCAATGCTTTTCTTGCATCAGCTAAACGTGAAATAAATTCAGGTGATTGATCTAATTTTTTAGCCGTCGCATCTTGAATTAACAATTCACGTTGAATAAGTTCATCCACTAATTTTTCTTTAGGGAATGTTTGACCATGACTGCGCTGTGCAATTTCTTTTTCAAGCTCTTCCAAGGCTGTTTTTGGAATATATTGACCATTTACCACCGCAACAGCATCAGCTTTATCAACCGTTGCGACAGGAGCGGGTGCAGAAGCATTTTTTTGATCGCAACCAGCAAGTAAAACTGAACCAGCAATTAGGAAAAGCGGTAAAGTACGTTTCATTTAGTTTATCCTTTATTTTCTTCAGTGGAAGTAAGTGCGTTAATGCCTAAGGCATGAATTTCGTGTTTCATCAACTCACCTAATGCAGCGTAGATGAGCTGATGGCGTTGAACTAAGGTTTTCTTTTCAAATGCGGCGCTCACAATAGTGACATTATAGTGCCCACCGCCTTTTCGTGCGCCTGCATGACCGGCATGTGCAGCGCTATTATCAATAATTTCCAGTAAGCTGGGTTTTAATTCTGTCGTCAAACAATGACGAATGGTATCGATGGTTTCGTTTGTCATGAAGGAAAAGTTTGTTTAAAGGGTTTCACGGTAACATGCGCATACACACCGCTGTCAAGATAAGGATCGGCATTCGCCCACTCTTTTGCACTATCGAGTGAGGCAAACTCAGCCACAATCAAACTACCCGAAAATCCAGCATCGGCAGGATTTTCACAATCAATGGCTGGATGCGGGCCAGCAAGAATAAGACGCCCTGCATCTTGTAATAGCTGCAGTCTTGCTAAATGCGCAGGACGTGCCTGTTGTCTTTTTGGCAAACTATTGGGCGTGTCTTCGCAAATAATGGCATAAAGCATAGTATTAAACCTCGTTATCGGGTAAATGCTTATAGAGAAAAATCATTTGTACAATAATAAATACCGCCATCATCGCTGGCACGATAAAGGTTTTAAATGTCACCCAATCATTAGTATTGTAATGAAACATAACATACACATTTAAGCAACCAACGCTAATGAAAAAACCTGCCCAACACAAATTGAGTCGTTTCCAGATTACCGCTGGCAACGTGAGTTGACTTGACATCATTCGCTCAATAAAAGGGGCTTTACCTATAAATTGACTGCCTAAAAAAGCACCGCCAAATAACCATTCAATAATGGACAGCTTCCATTTCACAAATTGCTCATCATGTAAAATAAGGGTTAATCCCCCCATCACAACGACCAAGGCAAGCGTAATCCACTGCATAGTGTCTACTTTACGGTATCTAAACCACGCATAAGCCACCTGCAAGATGGTCGCTACAATAACAACCGCAGTAGCAACATAAATATCGTAAAGTTTAAATGCAATAAAGAAAAGCAGGATAGGAAAAAATTCAGCAAGTTGTTTAATCATTAAAATGACACGGCTAAGTAGAGTGGATAACATCAAAAAAGTAAAAGCATCACGCTTAAACTGACACATTATTGTAAAATCTTTGCTGCGCAATGTATAGGTTAGATAATTCTGCTAGAATGCACGCGATCCCTTAATCGAACTTTACTAGCGAGAATGTCATGACGCCCACGCAACAAACAGAACTAGAAGCCGCCGCTTTTCGACGATTGGTCGCTCATTTAAAAGCACATTCAGACGTGCAAAATATTGATTTAATGTTAACTGCCGACTTTTGTCGAAATTGCCTAGCAAAATGGTATCTTGCGAGTGCACAAGAACAACACATTGAACTGAATTACGATCAAGCACGCGACATAGTGTATGGCATGCCCTACGAAGAATGGAAAACAGCCTATCAAATACCGGCAACGCCTGAGCAGCTTGCCGCTTATCAAGCAAAATTAGACGCAAAAAAGGAATCCTAAACTTATGAGTGAAAATTACGATGCTTTATTTTCGGGCGTTATTGGTAAAGATTACGATATGCTCAATTTGATTTGCCCCGAAGCGACTAAAATGAGTCATTTAGTGGGTGACACGCTTGCACAATTTGCCTCAAGGAAAAAAAACGATACGCTCAATGTCGTTGAGTTGGGCGGTGGAACGGGCATTACAACCCTTGCCCTACTTAATGCCGCTGAAAATACACGCATTTTGAGTGTAGATAATGAACCCGTGATGCAAGAGCAAGCTAAAAATCACCTCAGCGCATGGGTTGAGTCTGGGCAACTGACGTTCTCACCGGTTGACGCACTCTCTGCGCTACATTATTTACCCAGCGCGAGTGTCGATGTAGTTGCCTCTGCGTATACCTTGCATAATTTTTTGAATTTGTATCGTACTGACGTAATTGCTGAAATTTATCGCGTTCTAAAATCGGGCGGCAAATTCATTAACGGTGATCGTTATGCACTTGATAATATTTCACTGCACACCAAAACCACACAAGAAGAAGTCGCTGGGTATTTTCGCGTATTAGTAGCCGAGAACAAGCTCGATTTACTAGAACATTGGATAATTCATTTATTTAATGATGAATCAGAAAATCATATTATGCGTGAAACACCTGCACTTGAAGCATTACATGAAACCGGTTTTTCAGCCATTAATTTATCCTATCGCAGTGGTGTCAATGCACTTGTTACCGCGGTTAAACCATAAAACTCTCACATGACAACAACGCAACTGACCCATTTCAACACGGCAGGTGATGCTCACATGGTTGATGTCGGAAATAAACATATCACAACACGCATAGCCATTACTGAAGGGTTTATTCATCTGCAACTTAATACCTTAGATTTACTTCTTCATGGCGGACATAAAAAAGGCGATGTGCTGGGCATTGCGCGTATTGCTGGCATTATGGCAAGCAAACAAACCGCTAATTTAATTCCTTTGTGTCATCCGCTTGCCCTAACACACGTAGGCATTGATTTAACAGTGGACAGGGAAAAACAACGTATTCGCTGCCAAACTACAGCAAAAACAACAGGACAAACTGGCGTAGAAATGGAAGCACTCGTCGCCACGCAGGTAGCTCTGCTGACTATCTATGATATGTGCAAAGCCGTTGATCGCGGCATGATCATTAATGGTATACGCTTACTTGAAAAATCAGGCGGTCAATCAGGACACTGGTTTGCAAGCGACGGTGATTAAACTTATTGAAAAACAAAAGAGGATAAAACATGGCAATCACAATTCATGAACTAGCGTTACTTTGCGGAGCGACCATGGAAGGTAATCATAAACATTCTGAGGTGTATATTACCGCAGCAAATGACATTGCTGCGGCAAAAACAGGGCAAGTCACGCAGTTAACGCAAGCAAGTTATCGCCATTTTGCGCAATCAACACAAGCCTCTGCCTGTTTTTTAAAAGAGGATTTTGACGTACAAGAAGTGCCTGAATCGTTGGTTTTACTGCGCTGCGCTGATCCTGAAAGAGCATTTATTCAAGCCGTTAACCTCTTGCACCCGCAAACACTTTATTCGCCAACCGTTTCACCTCACGCCGTCGTTGCGAAAACAGCGTCTTTAGCACGTCATGTTCACGTCGGTGCGTTTGCAGTCATTGATGAGTATGCTGACATTGGTG
The DNA here is from genome assembly GCA_900299045.1 of Methylococcaceae bacterium. GTDB lineage: Bacteria > Pseudomonadota > Gammaproteobacteria > Methylococcales > Methylomonadaceae > UBA10906. The sequence continues at coordinate 8,970 of OMIH01000071.1, read as the reverse complement.
AAAATACATCTATTTTAACGGGGGCGTGCATTGGTCAACATGTAAAAATAGGTAAACGTTGCCTTATTTATCCTTATGCGGTGCTGTACGATAATGTTGAAATTGGTGATGATGTGATTATTCACTCAGGTGCTGTTATTGGCGCAGATGGTTTTGGCTATAAATTCCGTGATGGTGCCCATATTAAAGTGCCACAGGTAGGTAATGTCGTTATCGGCAATAACGTCGAAATTGGGGCAAATACATGCGTTGACCGTGGTGCATTAGGTAGCACGTCCATAGGCTCTGGCAGTAAAATCGACAATTTGGTGCAAATTGGTCACAACAACAAAATTGGTCAGCACGTTATCGTGTGTGGTCAAACGGGCATTTCGGGGTCGTGTAACATTGATAACTACGCCATTTTAGCCGGTAGCGCTGGCATAGCAGATCACGTCAAAATTGGACAAGGTGCGGTTGTGATGGCTCGCGCAGGCGTGGCTAATGATGTAGCCGCTAAAACGCAAGTTTTTGGAAGTCCTGCTAAGGAAAAACGTATAGCGTATCGTGAGCAAATTGCGATTTCTCAATTACCTGATTTAGTCAAAAAAATAAAACAGTTAGAAGATCGCCTTGCCGAAGTAGAATCAAAAAGTTAACACCCTAAAACGAATTAGCCCCACTTTCGACGCGTCAAAAGTGGGGCTAAGTTTAGAACAACGCTTTTCTTGCTATTTATTGCTAAATAGCCGAAAAATTAGTTGTTGTTGCTGCTGTTGCGATGCTTGTTTTCAATTTTTGCGAAAACTTCTGCTTGGCTTTGTGCTACCGCACCGCTTTGCAAATGTTTAGTTTCGTCAGCTTTTAACATTAAAACTAAAACGATAGTTACAGCAATTAAACCAGCAATATAGAACCAGAAATAATCTTTTTCTTCATGTGTATCAGTCATCGCTAAATCCTCATAACGTTATTATAATAATTATTTTTTACTCTCTCTTCAAAGAGGTCGTCTTGCAACGACGGGTATATTTTTACCATGAACTGATAACAAATGTCAAAGCTATAAATTACAAATTATTTTCAAGCTTATTAAAAATACTTTATTTATTAAATAATTAAACTACTATACCCATTTAAATTAACTGTTACTGACTGCCTTTTTATGCCTAAAATCGTTCTTGCATCTGCCTCACCCCGCCGCCGAGAATTGCTTGAGCAAATTCATGTGCCACACATTATTCATATTGCCGAGATTGACGAAACGCTGCATTTGAACGAAACCGCTACGCATTATGTACAGCGACTTGCCATTGAAAAAGCCGCTACATGTATGCAAAAATTTAATCCATCTCTCCCTATTCTCTCCGCAGATACTGCCGTTGTTTTAGAGGGTAAAATTATGGGCAAACCTAAAAATAAAGACGATGCGCTTGCCATGCTCGGCGATTTATCAGGTAAAACACATCATGTGTTTACCGCTATCGTATTGCAAGGTAAACAGGTACACAGCGCACTGAGTGTGACGCAAGTGACATTTAGAGCGCTCGTAGACCATGAAATTGAGGCGTATTGGCACAGCGGTGAACCCATTGACAAAGCCGGTAGTTACGCCATACAAGGACAAGGCAGTATATTTATTGAACGCATTGAGGGCAGTTTTTCAGGTGTTATGGGATTACCCCTTTTTGAAACGGCGCAATTACTTCGTCTTGAAGGTATCGAGTTAATGGCATGAGTGAAGAAATTTTAATTAACGTCACCCCACCAGAAACCCGCGTTGCCGTCATTGAAAATGGCGTACTGCAAGAGTTGATTATTGAACGTAGCTGTAAAGTGGGCTTAATTGGTAATATTTATAAAGGCGAGGTGTGTCGTGTCCTACCTGGTATGCAAGCCGCTTTTATAGATATTGGCTTACCGCGTACCGCTTTTTTGCATTTATCTGACCTGTGCCCAAAAGAATTAGAAAAAAAAGGCTCTGCCAATATTGAGCATTATCTACACGAAGGACAACACGTCATTGTACAAGTGTTTAAAGACCCGCTAGGCACGAAAGGCGCACGTTTAACAACAGACATATCCATCCCCTCGCGTTTTCAAGTTTACATGCCTTATTCGGTAAATACGGGCGTATCTCAGCGCATTGAAAATGCCGAAGAGCGAACACGCTTAAAAAATTGCCTAGAAAAATTTCGACAAGAACATGATTGCGGCAGTTTTATTGCGCGAACAGCCGCTGAATGCGTTGAGGAATCCGTGTTAATTGCTGATATGGAATTTCTGCTGAAATTATGGGAATCCATTCATGTCAAAATTGCTACGGCGGCACCTAAACAATTTATTCATAAAGATTTGCCGCTAAGTGTGCGCACATTGAGGGATTTATACCGTGAAGGCATTGAGCGTGTTCGCGTCGATTCAAAAGAAACGTACCAACGTTTAATTGAATTCGCTGAAATTTTTGTCCCTGAAATTATTCATGTAATTGAACATTACACTGGTGAATGCCCTGTGTTTGATATTTACAGCGTGGAAGATGAAATTCAAAAAGCGTTAGCACGAAAAGTCTTACTCAAGTCAGGTGGGCACTTGGTTTTTGACCAAACAGAATCCATGACGACCGTTGACGTTAATACGGGCAGTTATGTCGGTGGGCGAAATTTAGAAGAAACGATTTTCAAAACAAACTTAGAAGCCGCGCAAACTATCGCGCGTCAACTGCGATTGCGTAATTTAGGTGGCATTATCATTATCGATTTTATTGATATGAAAAGCACCGACCATCAAAATCAGGTATTGCAAGCCTTAGAGCGGCATTTAGAAAAAGATCGCTCAAAAACTAAAATTACAGAAGTGTCAATTTTAGGATTGGTTGAGATGACACGCAAACGCACACAAGAAAGTTTAGAACACATTTTATGCGAACCCTGCCCTGCTTGCGATGGTCGCGGTGTTCTGAAAACAGCCGAAACCGTTTGCCTTGAAATTTTCCGCGAAATTATTCGAGAAGTTCGCCAATACAATGTGCAAAAAATTCTTGTGCTTGCCGCACATGAAGTGGTTGAAATGTTGCTCGATGAAAAAGCGGACATGCTCACCGAGCTTGAATTATTTCTCAATGTGCAAATTAAATTTCGCTCCGAAGCCAGCTATAATCAAGAACAATACGATGTGGTTTTACTCTAGCCCCATCTAGCTACATAAAAAAAGCCTTTGACCTCATTTTGGTCAAAGGCTTTTTGTTGTTTATAGCTAAAAATTATGCGACAAAAACGCTTGCACCGCGTAATTTTTTCATCGCATTTTGCTCAAGTTGCCTAATACGTTCCGCAGATACGTTATATTTTTCGGCTAATTCTTGCAACGTCGCTTTTTTCTCAACGAGCCAGCGACTAGATAAAATATCCAAACTGCGTTCATCAAGCACTTTAAGCGCCTCCGTTAACAACTCATGTTCATTGCCTTCCCAATCAGATGCTTCGAGCAATTCAGCGGGGTCGCCATGATAGGTTTGTAAATAATTGACTGGCGCTGCGTAATTTTCATCGTCCGTGCTGTCATCACTTGACATATCAAACGATACATCATGATTGCCAAGGCGCTTTTCCATTTCATAAACATCGCTGACATTAACATTGAGATCATCAGCAATAGCAATCGCATCATCATGTGAGAGCCAATTTAAATCTTTTTTTGCTTTGCGCAAATTAAAAAATAATTTCCGTTGCGCTTTTGTGGTGGCAACTTTCACAATGCCCCAATTTTTAATCACGTATTCGTGAATTTCTGCTTTAATCCAATGCACAGCAAAAGACACTAAGCGAACGCCTACATGGGGATCAAATCGCTTGACGGCTTTCATCAGTCCCACGTTGCCTTCTTGAATAATGTCTGGCATGGACAGTCCATAACCGCTATAACCACGCGCAATATGGACAACAAAACGCAAATTTGTCATCACTAATCGACGTGCCGCCTCTAAATCACCTTCATCATGAAATCGGCAAGCGAGATCATATTCTTCTTCAACTGTTAATTGTGGAATTTGACGAACAACATTTAAATAAGCGTCAAACGTCCCAACAGATAAATTCACAGGTATAGCTAAAGCGTTTGTCATAAATTAAAATCCTTGTGTGTCGTTAAATCGCAATATGGGTAATTTTACCATTTTTAAACAATATTTCATTATATTTCTTGCTATCATAGTCTGATCCATTTCACAACTTCCTTTGAATTTTTCAACCCATCGAACGATGACAAAAATATGACCAAATTATTTTATTTTCTCAGTTTGAGTTTACTTATTACACCTAATGTGAACGCCGATGAGTATCGCCCTACTGGTGATTTAGGGCTTGTTATCGAGCGTGAAGCGCACTCCGTACTGATTGTAAATACCACGCAAAAAACATCACTCTCACGCATCGAAGACCTTGGTGATTTGTCGCACGCTTCAGTTGTTTTTTCACGTGATCAGCGTTTTGCGTATGTTTTTGGACGCGATGGCGGTCTAAGCAAAATAGATTTGCTCCAAGATGAGGTCAGTCATCGAATAATTCAAGGGGGGAATAGTATTGGCGGTGCAATTTCTCAAGATGGCAGTATTATCGCGGTTTCCAATTACTCTCCCCCTGGCGTGAAATTATTTTCGGCAGAGTCACTGGAATTATTAGCCGATATTCCAGCAAGTTATGGCAACAATCAATTATCCAAAACCGTTGGTCTTGTTGATGCGCCTAATCATCGCTTTGTCGTCAGCTTATTTGATGCAGGTGAAATTTGGGTCATTGATACCACCGACATTAAACAGCCTAAAATCGACAAATTTAAACATATTGGCAAACAACCCTACGATGCGATGATTTCAGCTGATGGGCGTTATTACATCGCAGGATTATTTGCAGAAAAAGGTTTAGCTTTACTGGATTTATGGCACCCTGAAAATGGCGTGAAACGGGTACTTGAAAATTACGGTAACGATGACGAGCAACTGCCCATCTATAAAATGCCACATTTTGAAGGCTGGGCAATGACAAGTGATTATGTCTTTGTACCGGCTATTGGACGACATGAAGTGCTTGTGGTGGATAATCGCACGTGGCAACTTGTCAAAACAATTCCCGTTTTAGGTCAACCTGTTTTTGTCATAGCAAGACCCGATGGGCGGCAGATTTGGGTTAATTTTGCACTACCTAGCAATGATAAAGTACAAATTATTGATGCTAGCACCTTGAGCGTCACGCACACACTCAATCCCGGCAAAGCCGTATTGCATTTTGAATTTACGCCACGCGGTGAAAATGTATGGGTAGCCGTGCGCGATGAGAATCAAGTCGTTATTTACGACACCGACACGCTCAGAGAAATCACTCGATTGCCTGCTGATAAACCTAACGGCATTTTCTTTAGCGCTCGGGCGCACAAAATTGGGATGTAATGGTGCTTGAATTGTCCGATTTACAAAAAAAATTACTCAATGATTTTCAACGAGATTTTCCACTAACGCCAACGCCTTATGCCAATATCGCCAATCAACTTGGTGTGAGTGAAAATGACGTCATCGACGCATTAAACGAATTAGATGAAAAACAATGTATTAGTCGTATTGGCGCCATTATTCCACCCAATCAACTTGGCGTGAGTACGCTTGCGGCCATGTCTGTTCCTCAAGATGAAATAGAGCATGTTGCCGCGCAAATCAATCAATACACGGAAGTGAATCATAATTACGAGCGTGAACACGAGGTAAATCTTTGGTTTGTGTTGATCGCTTCGCATTCTTCACATTTGGACAAAACGATTGCCTCTATTGAAAATGAAACCGGCTATCGCGTTCTCCGTTTTCCGTTGATCAAAGAGTTTTTTATTGATTTAAGTTTCCGATTGGATTTAGCAAATGATTGAAAGCAAAAATCATCTCTTGTTAGCGCAACTTGCTGAAGGCTTGCCGATTTGTTCGCATCCTTATGCTACTATCGGTGAAAAAATTGGCTTAAGTGAATCACAAGTCATCGAAAGATTACGTTACCTGCAAAAAAAGGGTACCATCAAAAGGTTAGGTATTATCGTCAAACACGCAACGTTGGGTTATCGAGCTAACGCAATGATTGTCTGGCGCATACCTGAAGCAGAAATTGACATCGTGGCACAAAAAATGTTGAAATTTTCCTTTGTCACACTTTGTTATCAACGTCCAATGCTGCCAGAATGGTCTTATAATTTGTACTGTATGATTCATGGAAAAAATAAAGTCACGGTAGAAAACCAACTTGCACAACTCATTAAACAATGCGATTTAAGCGCGGTTGAAAAACAAATTTTATTTAGTTCGCGTTGTTTTAAACAACGTGGTGCGGTTTATACAGCAAATTCATCATTCAACGAGAAATGAAAAATATTTACGTTACACAACCGACTTTGCCTCCTCTTGACGAATTTATGCCGTATTTAGCACAAATTTGGGCAAATAAAGTTCTCACTAATGGCGGCACATTTCATCAGCAACTTGAGCAAGCGTTATGTGATTATTTGGGCGTAAAGCACTTAGCGTTATTTACCAATGGCACAATTGCATTGATTACAGCGCTTCAAGCCTTGAGAATCACTGGCGAAGTTATTACGACACCTTATTCGTTTGTTGCGACAGCACATTCGCTATTATGGAATGGCATCAAACCTGTTTTTGTCGATATTGACCCTATATCACTCAATCTTGATGCCGCTAAAATCGAAGCTGCCATTACACCGCAAACAACCGCCATTATGCCTGTTCATTGCTACGGCTACCCTTGCGATGTTGAGCGCATTCAAAAAATAGCTGATAACTACAATTTGAAAGTCATATACGACGCTGCGCATGCGTTTGGCGTCAAAAATCAAGACGGTAGTATTTTAAATCACGGTGATTTATCTGTATTAAGTTTTCACGCCACCAAAGTATTTAATACGTTTGAAGGCGGTGCTATCGTTTGCCCCGATGAAAAAACGAAACGACGTATTGATCATTTGAAAAATTTTGGTTTTGTCGATGAAGTGACCGTTGTCGCGGCAGGCATCAATGGCAAAATGAGCGAAATTAACGCGGCGTTTGGTTTGCTTCAACTCAAAGGTATTGACGATGCGCTGACGAAACGTCAAATCATTGATGTGCGTTATCGTGAAGGTTTAAAAAACATTACGGGCATTCGCTTTGCAAATAGTGGCTCTCACGTGGCTAATTACGCGTATTCCCCTATTTTTGTTGAAAAAAATCGTGACGCACTTTACGAAAAATTAAAAGAAAACGGCATTTTTGGGCGACGTTATTTTTATCCACTCATTAGTGATTTTCCCATGTATCGTGGTTTACCCTCTGCTGCACCATCCAATTTACCCATAGCGCGTAAAATCTCTGAAGAAGTGATTTGTTTACCGATTTATCCAGAATTGTCGCATGACTCACAGGATAAAATTATTGATATCATTCATGATTTTCGCGCCTCAAACTAAGTTTCATGCCATGCGCTTAACATCCAATCAGGTTGCATTAATCACTGATATTATCCGTGATATTTCGCCACAAGAAACGCAAATTCGTTTATTTGGTTCACCGTTTGAATGATCATGCTAAAGGGGGTGACGTTGATTTACTACTTAAAACGCCTCAAGTTTTAACCCTCATGCAACGTGCACAAATTAAAAATGCGCTAGAAGCGCAGTTAAATTTACCTGTTGATTTGATTACGATTGGCAATGATGATATCTTGATACCCTTTGCGAAAGTTGCATTGAAAACAAGTGAGTTATTATGATGGGAAAAGCTTTATTGGATGCTGAAAAAGCACATTTATCCCAATTACTAGAGGCAATTGAGCGTTGTGTTTATTTTTTGGATGCGACGACACAAAAATTACCTTTTCCGTTACAGGGTGAGACACTTGAGATAAAGAAAAAAGAACTCGCTTTATTTGAATCGTTATCATCATTCAACGAACGCTTCGCTAAACTTCAAGATACGCTCGCTTCCGCTATGCGCCATACTTACCTATTAATGGGTGAAAATAGCGATCACTTTTTGAAAATATTAGCTTTTTTTGAAAAACATGACATTATTGAATCTATTGAAATTTGGCAACAACTCCGAACCGCACGAAATTTAGCCGCACATGATTATGAAACCAGTTATTATCAAATGGCTGATCATTTCAATACACTTCGTGAGTTAACTGCTCGACTTTATCAAATTTCAGGTAATTTAATTGCATTCTGTCACAGTGAACTTAACATTCATCCGACTTCCAATGATTTTTCAATGGAATGCTTTGAGATTGTGTCGAGAAAGTACGCCTTATGAGACTCACCGCGCAACAAAAAACGATTATTAAAAACGTTACACTGGAACTGTGCAGCGCTGATTCAAGCGTTTTTTTGTTTGGTTCACGATTGGACGACAACAAAAAAGGCGGTGATATTGATTTATTAATAAGGATTGAACATGACGTGAACAATCCCGCTCTGTTAGCAGCACAAATTCAATCAAAAGTGATGCGTAGAATCGGTGAGCAAAAAATAGACGTTTTATTGCTTGCACCCAATCTGACGCGCTTGCCGATACATGAAATCGCCCTTAATCAAGGCGTATTGCTATGATCAAAGTAACTCACGCTCGTCTTGAGTTTTTGGTGCGCGTTATTCGCAAAGAAATTGAGCATCTCGTTTTTGCTCAACAATCCGTTTTTTTACCTTGTTTTACGTCGGATCATGCTCTTGCGTTAGATCAAGATCCTGAGTTTGCAATGAAAGTAGAGGCTTTTTCTAGTCGCTTTGCTCGATTGCAAGATACGGTGGGTGACAAACTGCTTCCTGTTTGACTCGAGGCATTGAATGAACGTGTTGGTCCTGCCATTGATAACTTTAACAAAGCTGAAAAATTAGGTGTGCTATCCAGTGTGGATGACTGGTTGATCGCGCGAAGTTTACGAAATCAAATGGTGCATGAGTATATAG
>OMIH01000070.1 GCA_900299045.1 Methylococcaceae bacterium | reverse complement strand
GTGATAAGTATGCGCCATGTCTGCGCTAATCATAAAGCTCTGCGCTAATGCACGCGAAAAGTCTTGCGAATTTTGTGCTGTTGCCTCGCTAATTCGCTTGAGTGTGTCACTCAAAAAATGACTTGCCGCGCCACAGTGACTTTCACTGCCGACTTCTTCGTGGTCAAAAAAAGCACACACCAGCGTACTTTGCGTCTTGTTTAATGTTTTTTCATCAAGTAACGCGGTTAACGCACTATGGCACGAGGCTAAATTGTCAATTTGCCCATTAGCAAAAAATTCATTATTCGCGCCCCAAAAACGCCCTTTTTGCGTATCATAAACATTCAAATCCCACGACAGAATTTCCTTAGTATCGTTAGGTAATTCAGATTGCAGTAGTTCAGTGAAATCAGTGAAAGAATCGGGGGTAAGTTGGTTTGCAATGTCAGTTAGAATTAAAGCTAATTCGTGTTGTTTTTGAAATTTTAAACCCTCTTCATTGACACCACGATTGAGATGAATGGCTAGATTGGGTAAACGAAGCAGGGGGCGATCGATATTGACTAACGATTGTTTGAGCTCATCTGTTTTCGTTAGATAATTGACACGTCCAGCGAGGCTTAATTCGCGATCACTAAATGTAGCAAGAATGGGGCTCCCATAGATATCAACATGGAGTCGTGCTAAATTGGCAACGGTTGATTGTGGATTGGGTTTAATCCGTAAACTCGGTGAGTCGGTATGTGCGCCAATAATCTTAAATCCAGATTGTGCCACGTTTTTTTGACCATGTACAAAGGCGATAATTGACGAATCACCTCGTACGACAAAGTAACGCCCACCCACCTCTAAATGCCATCGTTGCGATTCATCTAAGCGTTGAAAATCAAATGTTGCCAGTTGCGTTTCGACACTTTTAACGGCATGCCAAGCACTGGGACTGCGATCAATAAAATCCAGTAAGGCTTGGGCATGAAAGGATGCACTCATGAGGCTTCTCGCAAAAGCAGTGACGCAGAATTGACACAGTAACGCAAAAACGTTGGTGGTGGTCCATCGGTAAAAACGTGCCCTAGATGGGCTTCACATTGGCGACAAACAATTTCAACGCGTCGCATACCAAATGTGGAATCGCTGTGCTCGGTGATACTGTTGTCAATGCACTGCCAAAAACTTGGCCAACCAGAGCCTGAATCGTATTTTGTATTCGAATCAAAAAGGGGATGATCACAGCACACGCAGTGATAAATGCCTACTTTTTTGCAGTTGACATACTTGCCTGTAAAAGCAGGTTCGGTAGCTTTGAGGCGGCAGATATTAAACTGCTCGGGGGTGAGTTCATCGTCGTTTATCATAAAAAATCGCTTAATTATTATCTGTTTGAATGTCACGCGTCCAAGAGATAGACACACGCGTTGCTAACCATTTTTGTAAAAAATCTAAAAAGCACCGCACCTTAGCAGAGAGATATTTTCTATGTGGATAGACAGCATGAATATCGAGTGGGGGAAGTGCATAATTTTCCAAAACGGTTTGCAATTTTCCTTTTTCAATATCGCGTCGAACCACATACGTCGCCATCACGACGAGTCCAAGTCCGTTTAAGGCGGCGACACGATTCGCTTCTGCAACATTGGATTGCATACGACCTGACACGTTAATGGTGGTATACCCCGTTTCCGTTTTGAACTTCCATTTATCTTGTGGCGCACTTGCCCAGTTGACGATGCAACTATGATTCACAAGGTCTTCAGGCTTTTGTGGAATACCGTATTTTGCCAAGTAATCAGGTGAGCCGCAGACAATCATGGACGAACTCGCCAATTTTCGTGCAACCATACTCGTATCGTCTAAATCACCTAAATAGATAGCAATATCAATGCCATCATCAATTAAATCACTGTGGCTACTTTGCAAGACCATTTCCACGGTCAAATCAGGATAGAGCTTTAAAAATTCGGCAACGGCTCGCGTAATGTGCGTTGCACCAATAACAGGTGGCGCACTGATTTTGAGTGTGCCGCGTAATTCAGTTTGAAGATGTGTGATGACCGATTCCATATCATCAATATCAAGCAACACTTGAGAACAACGTTCTAAATATGCCGCGCCCATGTCCGTTAAACTAAGACTGCGCGTTGTGCGGTTAAAGAGTCGTGTTCTTAAATCTGCTTCAAGGTGCATGATATGCTTGGTTGCCATTGCTCTTGAAATACCAAGTTCGCGTGCACCGCCTACAAAGCTGCCAGCTTTTGCGACACGCTCAAACACTTTCATACTTGTTAATTTATCCATATTCTTTTACTTCACCCTTTAAACTTATTGATACCCGCTGAATCTAAGTTTGCCAGATTTTACGAGTTTATGCACTAATGCGAATAAATTGGATATTTTAACGACTTATTTGACCTGTCAAGCCTATTTTCAAATAGAAAAATGATTTTTCTTTTAAGCAGTGTTAGAATTCAGCCCAATTACTTGAATCCATCTGAATCTATCCATCGATGACGATTAACGCACAAAATAAATCTTATTCTTCACCGGCTTTAGAATTTAAAAGCACGATGTTTTCTGTCCCTGTTTTAGGAGTAGCAAGTGATGATTTAGTGCTCATTGAGCAGTTGCTCAATGAAAAAATTAAACTTGCACCAGAATTTTTTAAACATTCGCCCGTCATTCTTGATTTTCAAGAGGTGAATAAAAAGCAACTTACTATCGCCATTGAGGCAGTCGTTGCCGTTATTCGCAAGGCGGGATTATTTGCTGTTGGCGTACGAGGTGGCAGTGATTTGCAGCATCAGCAAGCCATTGAGTTAGGCATTGCAGTGACGGCAAATACCGAAATAAAAGCAGAATTGCCAAAAACACCGAAAATCATTACCGCACCCAAAGATGATGCGCAAGCGAGTGATGACTCTACTACAGTGTTAATTACAAAACCGATTCGCTCAGGGCAACGAATTTATTCGCATGGTGATTTAATTGTTCTCGCGCAGGTGGGGGCGGGGGCTGAAATTTTAGCAGAAGGCAACATTCATGTTTACGGTACGTTGCGTGGACGTGCTTTAGCGGGCGTTCAAGGAAATGCGGAAGCACGTATTTTTTGCTCAGATCTACAAGCCGAATTAATTTCGATTGCGGGGCATTACAAAATTAGCGATGACATTCAAGGGGCGATTTCAAACACCCCCATTCAAATTTATTTACAAAAAAACGCATTAGTCATCAAACCTATTGCGTGAAATTGATTAAAACAACAACCGGTTTTTTGGAGGATATTAGTGGCACGAATTATTGTTGTAACCTCAGGCAAGGGTGGCGTTGGTAAAACCACAACAAGCGCTGCGATTTCAATGGGGTTAGCGAAAAAAGGGCATAAAACAGTTGTCATTGATTTTGATGTTGGCTTGCGTAATTTAGATTTAATTATGGGGTGTGAGCGCCGTGTTGTATATGACATTATTAATGTAATCAATGAGGAAGCATCGCTTAACCAAGCGTTGATTAAAGATAAAAATTGCAATTTATTATCTATCCTTCCTGCTTCACAAACACGCAATAAAGACGCGCTGACGCAAGAAGGGGTTGGTAAAATTTTGGAAGAACTCTCAAAAGAGTTTAAATATATTGTCTGTGATTCGCCAGCGGGTATTGAACAAGGGGCGCATTTAGCAATGTATTTTGCTGATGATGCGTTTATCGTCACAAACCCTGAAGTATCGTCAGTGCGCGATTCCGATAGAATTTTAGGGTTGCTTTCAAGTAAATCACAACGCGCAGAGAAAAACGAAGAGCCTATTAAAGAATATTTAATTTTGACACGCTACGCACCAGAGCGCGTTAAATCAGGTGAAATGTTAAGTTTAGACGATGTGCAAGATATTTTATCGCTCGATTTATTGGGTGTTATTCCAGAATCCAAATCGGTACTCACGGCATCGAATTCGGGGAATCCGGTTATTCTTGATGAAAAAAGCGATGCAGGTCAGGCGTATGGCGATATTGTTGCACGATATTTAGGTGAAACACGACCACATCGGTTCATTGAAGGGAAGAAAGGGCTGTTTAGGAAGTTATTTGGGGGCGGATAATTATGAGCTTACTGGATTATTTTAGAACGTCTAAAACGAGTTCTGCGTCGCTTGCAAAAGAGCGACTGCAGATTTTAGTTGCTTATGAACGATCATCGACGAATCAACCGCCTTATTTACCGCAGTTGCAACAAGAATTGCTGATTGTGATACAAAAATATGTCAATGTGAATTGTGACGCGATGACGATTAAACTCGAACAAAACGATAATCAAGAAACGTTAGAATTAAATATCGTTTTGCCTGATTTTCGTCGGGTATAGCGGGTGTTTCATTTTTCTTTTTAACTAGGCATGACAATGAAGAAAAATACACGTAACCTCACTGTTATTTTTTGTACGCTTGCAGTGGTTTTACTGTCAGGGTGTAGCACGAAAAAATCCTTTCGAGAAAATGCGTCATCTATTTACAGTGTGCCTGATCGTCGTAGCGCTGACATTGCAGAAAAAGATCAAGATATCTTCGTATCTATTAGAGAGGATATACTAAGTGACAGCGAATTAAAGCGTTTTAGTCATGTGAATGTAGCAGTCTACAATGGCGCGGTTTTGCTCACGGGTGAGGTGATGAATGAGGCGTTTAAATCGACGATTGTTGAAGCGGTTCGTATTGTTCCCCATGTAAAAATTGTGCATGATAATTTAGTGGTCGATTATACAAGCGATAATTTATCTCGTGCAAATGATAGACGGATTAATCAAAACATTCGCCAAGCATTGACGCAAATTCGTACATTACCCAATTTTGATTCCTCGCTAATTCGCGTCATCGTCGAGCAGGGATCGGTTTATTTGATGGGGCGTGTTCACCGTGATGAAGGACTTGTTGTCATTAATGTTGTTCGCACCGAACCGGATATTCGTCAGTTAATCACGGTATTTGATTACATCGATTAACGTCGCAAGAGCAGGTGTTTAAATCGCTTGTTCTTTCTCTTTTTTGGCATTTGTCTTTTCCCCTAACGGGCAACTTAAACTGTTATTTAGGGAAGGGGATAAATGTCATTTGTCTTTCTATTTGACTGCCTGATATTTATGCAAAAATCACTTCCTAATGAATTTTTAAGTGTACTCAAGACGATTTTTTCAGCCGATGCGATTTTAGTTGAACCGGAAGAATGCTGGACTTACGGTTATGACAATAGTCGTCGTCATGCGCTGCCTCAAGTGGTTGTCTTTGCAACAACACATGAACAAGTGCTACAGGTCGTAACATTATGCAATGAATTTGAGGTTGCTATAACAGGACGTGGACGCGCTACGGGAACTACGGGCGCTATTGTGCCACTACATGGCGGTCTTGTTTTATCGCTTGAACGTATGAATCAGGTGCTCGATTTTTCGCCCGAAAATCGCTACATCAAAGTTCAACCCGGTATCACCAATCAAGCGGTGCAAGAGTATGTCAAAAGTCGCGGTTTTTTTTGGCCGCCTGACCCCACTAGTGCCGCATTTTGCAGTGTTGGGGGCAATCTCGCCTACAATTCAGCTGGCCCGCATGCGGTTAAATACGGCACACCACGCGAAAATACATTGGGGTTGCGTGTTGTTACCGGCGCGGGTGAGGAAATGCGTGTGGGCGTTTATACCAGCAAAGGCGTTGTCGGCTATGATTTAACTCGATTGATTATTGGTAGTGAGGGAACGCTTGCGATAATTACCGAGGCGACACTAAAATTAACGCCACTGCCAGAAGCCGTAAAAACACTCCGCGCCATCTACAAAACCGTTGGTGACGCATCGCAAGCGGTTGCGGCAATTATGTCACAACCAGTTGTACCGTGTGCCTTAGAATTTATGGATGGGAATGCCATCAATATGATTCGTCACTATACGCAAACCGATTTGCCTGAAAATGCGGGTGCTATGTTGATGATTGAAGTCGATGGTCAGTCTGAAGGGTTAAATTATGCCGCTGAAAAAGTCATGGCGGCGGCAACCAATGACGGCTTGCTGTCAATGCGTCTGGCTAAAGATGCCATCGAAGTCAAGGCACTTTGGGATACTCGCAAAGCCCTTTCGCCAGCACTCCGCAAAGTAGCGCCTAAAAAAATCAATGAAGATGTCGTGGTACCCGTCACGCAAATGCCCGCGTTGATTGCCGGTTTGGATACACTTTCAAAAAACTACGATTTACCCATTATCAATTTTGGTCATGCGGGTAATGGCAATATTCATGTCAATTTGTTACTTGACCCCGATGACCCCGTTCAAAGCAAAAAAGCACACGCGTGCTTAGATGAGATTTTTACACTCGTTTTAACGCTTAATGGCACGCTGTCAGGCGAGCATGGCGTTGGTCTTGAAAAGCGTGATTTTGTGGATCGTGAACTCGATGCCGTGTCGCTTAATTTAATGCGAGCAATCAAGCGTCAATTTGATCCTAAAAATTTACTCAATCCAGACAAAATGTTGCCACTGCAAGGCCTACTTTAAACCTTATCTAAATTATTTTTTATGTCGAATGAAATTTTATCTACGTTAACCACGCTACGCGATTATATGCGCTGGGGAGCAAGTCGCTTGACACAAGCACAGGTGTGTTTTGGGCAAGGTACGACAACCGCGCTTGATGAAGCTGTTGCGTTGGTACTTCATGCTGTGCATCAACCTTATACTTTACATTCAAGTTTTTTTCAATGCGTGTTAACACTTGACGAGCGAAAAGCGGTATTTGAGTTAATTGAACGCCGTATTCATGAACGTGTCCCCGCGGCGTATTTAACCAAAGAATCCATTTTTGCCGGATTGCCTTTTTACGTTGATGAGCGTGTGTTAATTCCTCGCTCACCGGTGGCTGAATTGATTGAGCAGCAATTTGCACCGTGGATTGACGAAGAAAATGTGGAGCATATTTTAGATTTATGTACAGGTAGCGGATGTATTGGGATTGCGTGTGCTTATGCGTTTCCTAATGCGATGGTCGATGCGGTGGATTTATCGCCTGAAGCGCTTGAGGTGGCAGAAATTAACATTGAAAAGCATCAGTTAAGCGACACGGTGACAACGTATTATTCGGATTTATTTAATAAATTGCCGCCTATGCAATATGACATCATTATTAGTAATCCACCGTATGTCTGTTTGAATGAATGGGAAAATCTGCCACCGGAATTTCATGCCGAACCGGATATGGCGTTTAAAGGTGGCGTATCGGGATTAGATTTAGTGCTTCGTATTTTAAGCAATGCAAAAAATTATTTGAGCGATCACGGTATTTTGATTATTGAAGTGGGGAGCAGCGCAGAAACGTTGCAAACGTTGTTGATTGATGTACCGTTTTATTGGCTCAATTTTGAGCGCGGTGGTGATGGTGTCTTTTTGTTAACAGCTGATCAGGTGGCGCATTACCATGACGTTTTTGTCGCTGCATCAAAGCAAATTCATCATTGATTTAACAGGATTAAGATATGTCAGGCAATACAATAGGAAAGTTATTTACGGTGACCACGTTTGGTGAAAGTCATGGCGTGGCGCTGGGGTGTATTATTGACGGCTGCCCACCTAATATGAGGTTAAGTGAAGCGGATATTCAACATGATCTAAATCGTCGCAAGCCCGGTACATCGCGTCATACAACGCAGCGTCGTGAAGCGGATGAAGTCAAAATTTTATCCGGCATTTTTGAAGGAAAAACCACTGGAACACCGATTGGTTTGCTAATTGAAAATACCGATCAGCGCTCAAAAGATTATTCAAAAATTTCACAAGCATTTCGCCCTGGGCATGCTGATTTTACTTATCAGCAGAAATACGGTTTTCGTGATTATCGCGGAGGCGGTCGCTCGTCAGCGCGTGAAACAGCTATGCGCGTGGCGGCAGGGGCAATTGCTAAAAAATATTTAAAAGAAGCGGCAGGCATTGATATTCGTGGTTATCTTTCACAGCTCGGTCCCATTAAAGCTGAAAAAGTGGATTGGGACGTGATTGAAACCAATCCGTTCTTTTGCCCTGATGAATCTAAAATCACGCAAATGGAAAGTTACATGGACGCGCTGCGCAAAGAAGGTGAGTCAATTGGTGCACGCATTGAAGTGGTTGCCACGAACGTGCCCGCTGGTTTAGGAGAGCCTATTTTTGATCGATTGGATGCAGAACTCGCTTATGCGTTAATGAGCATTAACGCGGTCAAAGGGGTTGAAATTGGGGATGGGTTCAACTGTATTGAAGCTAAAGGCACACAATTTCGAGATGAAATTACGCCAGACGGTTTTTTAAGTAATCATGCCGGTGGGATTTTAGGCGGCATTTCAAGTGGGCAAACCATTACCGCCAGCATAGCGCTAAAACCGACATCGAGTTTGCGTTTACCGGGTAAAAGTATTGATATTGAAGGCAATGTGGTTGACGTGATTACAGAAGGGCGTCACGATCCTTGCGTGGGTATTCGCGCCACGCCAATTGCCGAAGCCATGGTGGCGATTGTATTGATGGATCATTTATTGCGACAACGCGCACAAAACGGTGGCGCACATCGTTAATCGCCTGTTTTTTCACTTTTTATTAAAACTATTTTGAGTATAGGAATTATGACCCAAAAAAATTTTTCGCTTGGTATTGCTGATTTTCATTACGCGGATTTATATAACCCCGCGCGTTTAAATGCGTTGTTAGCTGTTTTTGATGAATCGGTGAAATATCATGACACCGAGTTATATACCCAATTTATGGCGTATCGCAATACACAAGGCGCTGATTTATCGCCAGAGCAACAATCCGCGATATTAGTGAACGTCGCACCGTATGTGGGTCAATTTGTTGCAAAATTATTTAACGTTGAATCAGCGCACCAAGCGCAAAAAAGTACGATACAAAAAGAAATTGAAAGTATTTTTACGTATAAAAATGAAGTTGTCGAAAAATTAGGTGTTGTTTTCAAAGGTCAAACAACAGAGGATTGGAAAATTCCCGATGTGTTAAATCGCTTTGATTTACTTATTGAAGCGGGTTTCCCTGAAGCGAATTTAGATAATGACCCAGAAAATCGCGTAGCGCGTGTTGGCGCAGTGATTGGCTTACTGGCTAATCACTATAAAACACTTGCCAAAGGCAAAGAAAGTGATTATGAAAACGCCGATTTGCAAGCGCAAGCCCTGCGTGACAAGTTAAAAGCGCATGAACTTGCTGCATCCGAATTTGCCGATATTATCAACGCGCCAGATTTGACAGAATTTACAGCCGGTTTAATGGATATCGTGCAGCGCTGGAGTTTTGTTGCGCAGCAAGATAATGACATTGTTGCTGATTGGCTCAGTTTTAAATTTCCTAAAAAACGCGATTTCGATAACTTAGTGCATCACGAACTTATCGATAAAGGTGAATTTAATGTTTGGATGGGTGAGCATCGTCGTCGTCGTGATGGCTTTAAATTAACCGATCCGCGCTACAACCAGCGTCAAGTTTTATCTGAGGTCAATCATTGTATTTACTGCCACGAGCGTGATACCGATTCGTGTTCAAAAGGGATGCGCAATAAGAAAAACAATACATTCAAAGAAGATCCTATGGGCGTGACCACAATTGGTTGTCCACTGGAGGAAAAAATTTCAGAAATGAATATAGTCAAGCGTAGTGGCGACAATATCGGTGCGCTTGCAATTGTTACGGTAGATAACCCGATGTGTGCTGGTACCGGTCATCGTATTTGTAATGAATGTATGAAAGGGTGTATTTATCAAAAAACCGATCCGGTTAATATTCCTCAAATTGAAACTAACGTTTTAACTGATGTACTTTTCATGCCTTATGGGTTTGAAATTTACAGTTTGCTGACACGCTGGAATCCGCTCAATGTAAAGCGTCCTGTGATGTTGCCTTATAACGGCAAAAATGCGCTCGTGGTGGGACTAGGTCCTGCGGGTTACACCATGAGTCATTACTTACTCAATGAAGGGTTTGCGGTGGCAGGCATTGATGGTTTAAAACTTGAACCATTGCCTGTTGCGTTGACTGGGGATGAAAATACATTGCCTGAGCCGATTGTGGATTTTAAAGACTTGTACGAGGATTTAGATACACGTGTTTTGGCCGGTTTTGGTGGGGTTGCAGAGTACGGTATTACGGTACGTTGGGATAAAAATTTCTTGAAAGTGATGTATCTCATGTTGCTGCGTCGTGAACATTTCCGCGCTTATGGTGGCGTGCGTTTTGGCGGCACGCTCAATATTGATGACGCGTGGGAAATGGGTTTTGATCATATTTGTATCGCTTCAGGTGCCGGTCAGCCAACCATTATTGATTTAAAAAATAATTTAATTCGCGGTATTCGCAAAGCGTCTGATTTTCTCATGGCATTGCAACTAAGTGGCGCGGCAAAAGCTTCATCGCTGGCGAATCTGCAAGTACGTTTACCTGCTGGTGTGATTGGCGGCGGTTTGACGGCAATTGATACCGCAACTGAATTGATGGCGTATTATCCAGTTCAAGTGGAAAAAATGTTTCATCGTTATGAAACATTGGTAAATGTGTACGGCGAAGCGTCGGTTCGTGCAAGCTATAGTGAAGAAGAAATTATCATTTTAGATGAATTTTTAGTGCATGGAAAAGCCATTGTTGCCGAACGCGCTCGCGCTCAAGCCGAAGGGGAATTACCGGATTTTCAACCGTTAGTGGAATCGTGGGGTGGCGTGACGTTGTTCTATCGCAAAGGCATTAAAGATGCGCCAGCGTATCGCCAAAACCATGAAGAAATCAGCGAAGCGTTAGAAGAGGGCATTGCACTGGCTGAATTTATGAGTCCTGTGGGTGCTAATGCGGATGAATATGGGCATTTAGTGTCAGTGGATTTCCAAAATACACAGACTAAAGCCGCTGTGAATGTTCCATTGCGGAATTTATACGTTGCGGCAGGTACATCGCCCAATACGATTTACCAAAGCGAATATCCAGATACCTTTGTGATGGATAAATGGTTTTTTCAACGCTACGAGCCTGAATTTGAGAATGGCGAAATCAAATTAATCGCCAGCAACGATGAAAAAATGCCAAAAATCGGCAAACCTGCACCACTGACGTCGTATCAAAAAGACGGTAAATTCATTAGTTTCTACGGTGATAATCACCCTGTTTATGCGGGTAACGTGGTAAAAGCGATGGCGAGTGCCAAAAATGGTTATCCATTTGTCGTGAAATTGTTTGAAAAAGAATTAGCGACTTTAAATCCAGCGAATCAAGCCGAGCGCGATAGCGCAGCGAAAGCGTTATTTTCACGTTTAGACGAGGCATTCCATGCAACGATTGTGGAGGTGAACCGTTTAACACCAACAATTATTGAATTAGTGGTGAAAGCCCCACTCGCAGCGCGTAAATTTGAAGCCGGTCAATTTTACCGTGTGCAAAATTTTGAAGAACTCGCGCCCACCATTGAAGGAACCGTGTTAGCAGCAGAAGGGTTAGCATTAACTGGGGCGGAAGTGAATAAAGAAGCAGGGACGATTTCATTAATTGCGCTGGAAATGGGATCATCTTCACGGTTATGTGCAACGTGGAAAGTGGGTGAGCCTGTTGTATTAATGGGGGTTACAGGGACACCAACCGATATTCCCACCAACCAAACGGTGCTACTCGTAGGTGGTGGTCTTGGTAATGCCGTTTTATTCTCCATCGGTAAAGCACTACGCAATGCAGGCAATAAAGTGTTGTATTTTGCTGGTTATCGTCTAGCGCAAGATCGCTTCAAGTCTGAAGATGTGGAAGCGGCAGCGGATGTGGTTATCTGGTCTGTTGGGCACGGTGAACCCGCGTTTGAGCCAGCGCGTCCACAAGATAAAACTTTTGTGGGTAATATCTTAGAATCGATGATTGCCTATGGTAGCGGTCAGTTGGGTGAGCAGTCGATTTCACTTGCCGATGTCGATCATTTAATTGTCATTGGTTCAGATAGAATGATGGAAGCGGTGAAACACGCGCGTTTTGATGTCTTAAAACCGTATCTCACAAAAGCGCATCATGCGATTGGGTCGATTAACTCACCGATGCAGTGCATGATGAAAGGGATTTGTGCGCAATGTTTGTGTAAACACGTTGATAAAGAAAGCGGCAAAGAGTTCTTTGTGTATTCGTGCTATAACCAAGATCAAGATCTCGATAAAGTAGATTTCCCCAACTTGAATGCCCGTTTAAAACAAAATAACGTGCAGGAAAAATTGTCTAATCGCTGGTTGGATTATTTGTTGACGAAGTAAATTAAATGCTCAAAGCGGAAATAAATTATTTATTTTTTTCCGCTTTGTTAAATTGATTAGTGCTTTCAAAAGGTGGACTATGACAAATGCTGGTTGGTTAGGATTGTTTTTTATAGTGGGGACAATATCATTTTTTGTTGTTGGTACTATTGGGATAATTGTAAAAAAATTCTGTCGTTGAACCTAAAATTACGCTGAAGGAATATCTGTCATATATTAAGGACTTTGATGCTACTCAAGAATTCATGGGAGTCAAGAAACGCATTGGTTTAGTTATTGATGAAAAAAGAAAAAAAATTTGTCTAATTGATGGTATCAGTAAGGACGTTGAACCAAAGATTATTTTTTATCAAGATTTACTTGCGGTTGAGCTTTTAGAAGATGGCGAAACTATCACCAAAACAGTAAGATCTAGTCAAATTGGTGGTGTACTGATTGGTGGATTAGCTCTAGGAGGAATTGGGGCTGTGATTGGCGGTCTTTCAGGGCGAACAGAAACAACTGGTAAAGTAGGAAAGATAATTCTACGTTTGATAGTCAATGATATGGCAAAGCCAATACACGAGATTTATTTTTTAAATTTAGAAAATGGAATCGGTAAGAAGTCGATTCGTTATCAAGATGCAATAAAAAAAGCACGTCATTGGCATGGTTTGATGGAAATTGTAATC
>OMIH01000069.1 GCA_900299045.1 Methylococcaceae bacterium | reverse complement strand
GTTCTGGATCGTCTCGATCATCTCGCTGATGTCATCCGTCGCTTTCGCCGTCGCCTTCGCCAACTCCTTCACCTCATTCGCCACAACCGCAAAACCTTTCCCCTGCCCCCCCGCACGAGCCGCTTCCACAGCCGCGTTCAGTGCCAAAATATTTGTCTGGAAAGCAATATCATCAATAACCGAAATAATATCAACAATTCGCAATGACGATTGATTAATATTCGCCATCGTACTCACCACTTCTTCAACAACTAACACGCCTTTATTGGCAATTTCCGTTGCACCAGAAGCTAAACTATTAGCCTGCTTTGCGTTATCGCTATTATGTTGAACCGTTGAGGTTAATTCCTGCATTCTTGACGCAGTTTCTTCTAAGCTTGCCGCTTGCTCTTCTGTTCGGTGCGCAAGGTCATTATTACCAGCGGCAATTTCAGTGGATGCTGACGAGATAATTAGGGTAATTTCTTGAATTTCAGACATCAAATTTTTGAGATTTTCAGTCGTTGTATTCACCCCCATTTTCACTTGCCCAAATACACCTGGGTAATCATCGTTAATCGTTTGCGTCAAATCACCTTGCGCTAGGGCATTAGATACACGCAACACATCTTTTAAGCCACTGTCGGTGACATTTGATAGCCGATTTAATGATTCTGCAATCGTTTTGGTATAACCCACTTTATCGTGCGTATCCATTTTGTAGCTAAACTCACCACGGTTTGCCGCCGCATCTACCATGCATTGAATTTCATTCACAATTTTTTTGAGCGCATCAACGGTTGTGTTCACGCCTTTTGCGGTTAAACCAAATAAACCTTTATAATCTTGCGTAATTTTTTGATTTAAATCGCCTTTTGATAGCGCATCTGCTACACGAATCACATCATGCAAGCCTGTGTTAGTAATATCTGAAAGGTGATTCAATGCCTCTGAAATATCTTTTGCATAACCGTTTTTATCTGACGTATCAATTTTATAACTAAAATCACCTTTCACCGCTGCCGATACGATTTTCTCAATATCTCTCACTAATCCACTCAATTTATCTTGCATCGTTTGCATTGCTTGTAGCAATACACTAATTTCATCATGAGAATTAATGACAATACGCGAATTCAAATCACCATACGCAATAGCGGTCGCCACTTTTTGCGCATTATCTACCGAGCGAACAATACTGCTGATAATGGCTCGACCAACAAAAAAGCTAGAAATTAAGCCTAGTAAAAACGTGATAATGGAGGCAATTAAAATGATGCGATACATCTCCTGAGCCGCCTCATACTCTTGTTTAGCAACGATAATTTGAACATCAATGAGTTCTGCAAATTTCCCACTAATCGGGTCAATAGCAGGATATAACTCACGAATAGAAAAATCAGCAACAGCGTCTTGATTATTTTGTTGAAGAATATCCTGTAGTTTGTCGATTTTAACTTTTGTTGAGTCGAACAATGGCTTTATCTGCGTAACCAGTTGCTCTTCCTCTTCTACAAGTACCGTAGATAAATACGCTGCCCATTTTTGGTTAATCGTCAATTCAGCATCGTCCACATTTTTAATCGCCTCTTCCCATGAAATATTGCCATTTCTGACCTTATGCGTCGTATCAACAATATTGACGGCATACATATCCGCGATAATTTTTAAATCTTTAAGCGGCACAAGTCTGTCAACATATACCGTTTGCAATCTGTTATTGCTATATTGAATACCAAATAAACCAAGCGCACTCAACGCAACGGTCAATAATGACATAGCGCTAATAATAAAAATTAATCGTGAGTGGATAGAAAGATTGCTTAACATAATGGGTAAAGTTCCATAAATCGAAAAAAGTAAGTAAAAGAAACCACCGCGTTTTACTTTAGGTGTAATGATTCATTATATCGACATTCATTTGGAATTTATAAATGCGAATGAATAAAATAAAGTTTTGTATGAAGAATGCGATAACATATCAACAATTACTTCCACTTCAATTTTTATATGAAACATTCATTTATGCGCTCATTTTTCATACAAAAAAGTTCATCATTCACCGCGATTTTAGTTGCATTCTTTATTGCACAAACGCCAAGTTACGCTCAACCAGACCCCTCCATTAAAAGTGCGGGGGCGGATTTAGCGAATTTTCCCAATAGTGCATTTACGCTACCTGAGGGTCAAGCGTATGTAGAAGTCACCCCCGTCAACTACAGTGGTTCGAGCACTGCTTCATCATCACAATATAGCGCAGGTTATTTACTGCGTTATGGTTTATTTGATGATTTAGAATTACGCTTGATGTCAAGCGGTATCACAGTGATTGATGATGCGCAGAAAACCACAGGTATGAGTGCACAAACCTTTGATTTTAAATGGCATCTCATTGATGCAAATGAAGAATCAAATTTACCCGCTGTTGGGCTTGAATTTGCGGTACAAACGAATTTAGCTAGTCGTGCTTTTCAAGGTGGAACAAATCCCTCACTGAGTTTGAATTTTGATCAACGCTTACCTTATGAGATTGATTTTGAATACAATCTCGGTTTTGTATCACAACAAACTGAACTAGGGCAATCGCAATATCAACTCGCACTTTCATGGGCATTACAACGCGAAATTTTCATCGATGTCGCTGTGTTTGCAAATGGCTACACCAACACAGCAAACGGCTTAACCACCTCAGCCATTGGTGGTGGTGCACAATGGATTCCCGTTGAGCGATTGGCGTTATTTGCTAACGTCAGCGGTGGCGTCACCAAAACAACACCGTCTATTTTTAGTTTAGTGGGATTTGCTGTCGCTTTTTAGAGGTCATAACATAAGGACGCAATGAATACGCAAAAACCATTACTTGAGCGCTATGAAAAGGCAATTTTACACAATCAATTAACGTTTGATAGCAATCAACATGACGCACTGCACTATTTACAGCAATTACTTGATGAATTTCATACTTATGGTAATAAAGTAGCACATAGTAAGCGTTGGCGATGGAAATCCTCCAACGCCCCTAAACCTTGGCAAGGTCTATATTTGTTTGGCGACGTAGGTCGAGGAAAATCTATGCTTATGACATGGTTTTATGACAGTTGTCAATTACCCAAAAAACGGCGCGTGCATTTTCATGTTTTTATGCAAGAAGTACACGCGTTTATCCATCAAAATAACGCACTCAACGCCTTCACTGCATTTGCTAAAAAGGTGCGTAGCACAACACAATTACTCTGCTTTGATGAATTTTATATTAGTGATATTGCTGATGCTATGTTACTTAGCCGCTTATTTTCAGCGCTTTTCATGGAGGGGGTGATTCTTGTTATCACCTCAAATTATCATCCAGACACACTTTACCCTAACGGATTGCAACGCAGTTCGGTATTACCGTTTATTGCACTGCTACATGAAAAGACAGCCCTTATTGAGTTGTCGGGCAAGCAAGATTATCGCTTAACCAAAATCAAACACCAAGCAACACGTTATTTCTCGCCTCTCAATCCGCAAACCGAAAAAGCACTTATCGACCAGATACCCCGTCATCGGACATATATGACCTATACGTTTGCGCAATTATGTGGCGAGCCTAAAGGTGCAAAAGAATACCTAACCCTCGCGCAAAATATATCGCATCTGATATTAACGCATATTCCACAATTAACACGAGATAAAAATAACGAAACACGCCGTTTTATAACGTTAATTGATGTGCTTTATGAATATAATGTGGTCTTACTTTGCAGCGCACAAGTAGCTATTGACGAGCTGTATCTTGAAAATGACCGTCAACTTGATTTTCAACGTACTCGCTCGCGCTTAATTGAAATGCAAGCTACAGATTATCCACACTTACTATAAACCTAAGGGCAGCATCCATGACATCACATATAAAACACATCGCTATTATTTTCTGTTTAACCATGCCGAGCTTTACCATCGCAGAAGACCTAACCAATATTTTGCATTTTGCCACCAAACAAATGGCAATATTAGATAACAATAAGCAATTATTGAATAACCCAGATGAATTGATTGCAAAAGGGAAAATGCTACACGCAACGGAATTGACCGATTTATTAGTACAGCGTGTTGGCGTAACACCTGCGCAAGCGATGGGCGGCACCGGTGCATTACTTCAAGTTGCTAAGACGCGTATGACATCGCAAGCATTTGAAAAAGTGTCGCAAAACCTCCCAGACGTTCCCCTACTTTTATCCGCAGTCCCCACGCTAAAGTCGCAATCTGAACTCAGCGCATTTGGCGGCTTGGGTGGTGAACTTGGCGGTCTTGCAGGAAAACTCGCTGGTGCTTCTGGGGGATCATTGGGCAGTATTTTCACCGCGGTTTCAACATTTCAACAATTAGGTATGAAACCTGACACGATGCAACGCTTTATTCCCGTTGTAGTGGATTATGTAAAAAGTGCTGGGCACTAACGCTACTTTGCAATCATGCCATTTTTAATGTAACTTTCTTCATAATTAAACACAATCGTGGTATCGGGCAATAGGTGATTTTCATCTTTATTGTGATAATCAAGGCGAAAGAGTAAGTCTTTTATTAAATTCAATCGCGCCGCTTTTTTATCGTTTGCACGCACCACCGTCCATGGCGCACTCAGATGGTGAGTGCGTGCAAACATCACATTTCTTGCCGTGCTGTAATCATTCCAATAGTGTTGCGCTTCTTTATCAATGGGACTCATTTTCCATTGTTTTAGCGGATCATTTTCGCGTGATTTTAATCGCTTTGCCTGCTCATCTTTTTCAATATCTAAATAATATTTGAATAGTTTAATGCCCGATTTCACCAGCATTTGTTCATAACTAGGCACCGTATCTAAGAATTCTTGATACTCAGCTTTCGAACAAAATTTCATGACACGCTCAACGCCCGCACGGTTGTACCAACTGCGATTGAACAGCACCATTTCTTGAGCTGATGGTAAATGCGCTGTGTAGCGCTGAAAATACCAAGAACTCAATTCTCTATCTGATGGTTTTCCCAAAGCGACCACACGCGTTTCTCGCGGACTAAGATGCTCAACAACGCGCTTAATGGTGCCATCTTTACCACCTGCATCACGCCCTTCAAAAATAATTAAGATTTTTTCATTATTTTTAATAATCGATTTTTGAAGTTTCACCAGTTCAATTTGCAATAATCGCAAAGTATGTTGATAGGCTAACTCATCCATATTTTTAACGCATTCTCGCTACACCAAGCACCGCATAAATAACTAAAATCAATACAATAATTCGAATGGTTTCGACCGTTTCATTACTCAGTTCAATCAAATCCAAATCAATCATGTGTTGCTCCCTTTTGAATAGACTATTTTTTGCACCACCAAACTGCCAATCATATCCCCTTCTACATTTGCCGCTGTACGCAATGTATCGAGTAGTCGGTCAATAGGCAATAAAATTGCGATAGCTTCTGCAGGCAGTCCAACAGATTGCAATACCATCACCATGGTCACCATACCCGCGCTAGGAATACCCGGTGCGCCAATCGCAGCAAACATCGCCGTGAAAAACACAATCAACTGCTGCGTTAAATCTAAATCAATGCCAACCAAGTTGGCAACAAATAAGGCAGCCGTGGCTTCATAAAGCGCAGTCCCATCCATATTGATCGTTGCACCGAGTGGAATAACAAATTGAGCAATCTCTTTGCGAACATGAAGATTGTGCTCAACACAGCGTAGCGTAATAGGCAACGTTGCAGAACTTGAACTCGTCGCAAACGCTGTTACTAGCGCTTCTCTTGCGCCATGCCAAAAACGCCATGGCGTCATCCCCGTGACAACATAGAGAATCAATGGTAAAAGTAGTGCCCCATGAAATAATAAACTGCCTGATACGACAACGGCAAATTTCCCAAGCGTGCCTAATAAAGCGACATCTTGCGTGACCATAAGTGTAATGAGTAGCGCCATAATGCCAAATGGAGCAATGGTCATAATCCAGCGCACCATTTGCATGATAAGATCCAAAAACTCTTGCAGTAACACCAAAATATTTTTATAGCGCTCGCCTCCAACCACCAAAGCGACACCTAAAAACAACGCAAAAATCAACACGGCAAGCACGTCCCCCTGCGCAAGTGCCGTGAATGGATTCATAAATAAACCATGTAAAAAATGTGTAAAGAAATCAGATGGTGTTTGCTGCTTTGCGGCAAAATTTGCCATTGCATTTTGAAACATCTCCAAATGCAGACCCTTTCCAGTGTGAAAGAGGGCATTTGCCATCAAGCCAACCACAATAGCCACCGACATCGAAAAAACAAAAAAGCTCAATGTGCTAACCCAAACACGATGAATTTGTTTATGCGCATGTAAATTCGCCACGCCAACAGTAATTGACGTAAAAACTAAAGGAATAAGTACCATTTTGAGTAAATCAATAAAAAAAGTACCCACTAAATTAGCCGCGTATAAACTTGTTTTTGTTAGAACGCTGTCTTTACCTATCGACACTAAGGCAAAACCAATCATGATACCCAAAAGTGCACCAAGCAAAATTTGCGTATTGAGCGAGGGAAATTTCATAACTTTACAGGTGTTTAATTTGAGCCAAAACGTCTTGCGCGTGCCCTTCGTGCGTCACGCCATACATCACATTTTCAAGCACTCCTGCTTTATTGATAATAAAAGTAGAGCGCAAAATAGCCATACTTTTTACTCCATTTTTTTCACGCTCACGCCACACACCATAACTTTCACACAAGTGACCATCAACATCTGCAAGCAACACTACATTGAGTGAAAATTTATCAATAAACGCGCGATGGCTTTCACACGAATCTTTACTAACCCCTATCACTACCGTATCGTGCGCGGCAAAATCGGCGGCTAAATGGGTGAAGTCATTGGCTTCGATAGTGCACCCAGGGGTGTCATCTTTAGGATAAAAATACAGCACAACATTTTTTTTACCTGCAAAATCGCTTAGGTTGATTAATTTATTTTCTTGATTAACAACGGAAAATGCAGGGGCAAGTTGTTTATTTTCTAACATGATACTATCTCCAAAATAAAAATACCCATTGGCTAACAAAGCAAATGGGTATCTTGGGTGGTAAGTGAATAATACAGCGTATTATTTATGATGATGGCGAGGATTCATGATTTTGAATCTGCCGCCACAGCGCTAACTCTTCGGGCGTTAGCCGTGAATTTTTGACCGCGATGAGTTCAAACTTTTCTCTGTCAGTCATAATACCAAGCATACGAATTTGTGACATTAAAACGCGATAATGCTCAATGGCGTGTTCTGATGTCGCTGCAATTTTGTGCAATGGTAACACAGATACATCATCTTTAAGCTCACGTTCCTTCCTTGCTTTATCAATCAACCGATTAACGTCCTCTTCGCTCAAGTGCAATCGTTTCGCTTCTTTGTTGATGATTTCCGCTTCTTCTTCAGAAATAACCCCATCACTTAACATTTCATACAGTGCATTGGTTAAAGTTTCACGTTCAATACGCAATTGATCAGTAAAAGCAGAAGACAATAACGCCGCAGGAATCGCAAAAATACCAATACCCAGTAAGGCAAGGAAGATAGTCATAATACGACCACCTGTTGTAATGGGCGAAATATCACCATAACCAACAGATGCTAGCGTGATTACCGCCCAATAAATAGATTGCGGAATGTTATCAAATTTTTCAGGTTGCGCATCATGCTCAAACAAATAGCCTAAACTCGCGGTTAAAATGACCAGCAACAACATAATAAATGCTGACGCGCCCAATACCGGCAGTTCGCGTCCAATCACTTTTGTCAACGTTGACGTTGCACCTGTGTAGCGAGTGAGTTTTAAGAGTCGCATCAATCTGAATACTCGCAAGAATCGCAAATCCATAAGATGATGCAAGAATATTTCTAAGAAAAAAGGCAAAATAGCTAGAAAATCAATTAGTGATGAGGAAGATTTAGCCTGCTTAAAACGTCCTGTAACCGCATGCTCAAAACCAGGTTCTTCCACGCAACAATAAAGACGCATGCAGTATTCAACCGTAAAGACACCCACTGCCATTGCGTCAATGATAATAAATTGGATATGCAAAATGTATTCAATACTAAACACTGATTCAAGTACAACACAAACCACGGAGATAATGACCCATACCACAATAAAAGTATCAAAAAGTCCGTGCAAACTACCACCGAAATCACTAGGAAAAACAAGTGCGTGCATTTTTTGGCGGAATGTGCGACCTTTGTTAGTTGCAACAAATTCTTGATAAGCGGGAATTAAAACGCGGAAAATCTTTAAAATTCTAAGCAATCGCAAGAATCGCAGCATACGCAAATCAATGGGCAGAAATGCTTGCAGATAGAACGGGGCAACAGAAAGAAAGTCAACAATCGCAAACGGACTTTTTATATAGCGAAAGTATGGTAACGCTTTTTTGTTACCATCATTAAACTCTTCATCTTCAGGTGCAACATACAATCGAGTTAAATACTCGATAGAAAAAACTATCACCGAAAAAACGTCGAAAATATGAAACAAATGTGCATTAGGATCATGAATTTGAGGCACTTGCTCAAAAAGTAAAGCCATTAAATTGGCTACAATGAGTAGCGCAATCCAATTTTCTACATCTTTTTGGTAATTGAATTCAATTTTTGGGTCAAATAACCAGCTATAAAGCCATTTTCTAAACGGTAAATCAGCAGAGATGTCAGCACGATAGTCGTGCCCCCGAATTTTTCCGCGTATATCATCGTGTTTTTCATCCATTGCTATTCTCCTTAAAACTCAACTTCTGCAATTTTGATTGGATAATCTCCACCATCACAAATTGTGATATGGATTTGTATTTTTTTATCAATGACATCTGAGTCACTAAGTAATGTTACATCAAAGGGAATTGCAGAACCTGGTGGGGTAGGCAACGCTTTTTGAAGTATCATTTGTCCAGTGGTTGTGTGTTCATCTTTATCACATCCCCCCACAATCGCAATAGGCTCTTGCGTAAATGGGTTGATTAAATTTGATAATTCCGCTGACGCTGTGGTAATCGCTTTTAAACACTCTCCCCATACATGTGGCGTGTTTGAAGTAGAATCGGTTGGAGCGCAAGCACTAGGGGAATAATCTTTATTAAAACGTTCAGTTCCCGCAACCGTCAACCATTTGGCCCAAGCCTCACCACTTTCTTTTGTGGTTTCGGTGCGATGCCCTTCTAAATAGGCTTCATAGCCAAGCCACCCCGTGAGAATTACCACACCAAACAAAAACACGAGAAAACACGATCTGTGTTTGTCATTCCTACGGTTTGAGGTGGATTGTCATTATTATCGTTATTTGCCATCATTGAGTGTCTACTCCGCAAAAATACATCTAAGCAATTGTTTTCAGGGGCGAAACCATTGCCTACCAATTAAAAGTCAATATGCTATGTGCGACATAATCTCTCAATTTAAAGAGAGCATTTAGCAACAAAACATAATTCGGCGTGAATAATTGTTATTCACGCACTATAGCCTAACATTTTGTTAGAAAACTGTAAAAATCTCAATTAAAATAAACGGGTATGTGTATAAAAATAGACGTTTACGATTTAAAACGATCCATTTTTCGCAGCACAGGAAATGCCATCATACACACTAATGTCACGCCAATCGTTAAGCATCCGCCAATAATCACCGCAGGCACCAAACCTAAAAAAGTAGCACTAATCCCCGATTCAAATTCCCCCAACTCATTTGACGCGCCAATAAAGACGGAATTCACCGCACTCACTCGCCCACGAATCTCATCAGGCGTTTCAAGTTGCACCAGAATATGACGAATATACACACTAATCATATCGCCTGTGCCAACCAAAAAAAGAGCGGCAAGTGATAAATACAATTCGTCAGAAAAGCCAAATAACACGGTTGCGCCACCAAAAATGAGTACACCGGTAAACATCCAAGCGCCAACACGCCGCGTAATAGGAAAGAAACCCAGTAAGATACCTGTCAATGCCGCGCCCAGTGCCGGTGCTGCTCGCAATAGCCCCAATCCTACCGAATCAGTACGTAGCACGTCGAGTGCGTAAGCTGGTAAAAGTGCCGTTGCACCACCAAATAAAACGGCTAGCAAATCCAATGATAGTGCGCCTAAAACCACTTGTTTTGAGCAAACAAAACGCAACCCCTCTAAAACACCATGCCATGAAATCGGCTCACGTTTATTAGGAATCACCGTTGTTTTAATAGGCAACATCAGTATGACTGCCAAAAACAACAGCGTAGAAATCACGCTATAAACGACTTCTTCACCAAATAAATAAAGCGCTCCACCTAGTGGAGGTGCCGCAATCACCGCAATATGAAAAAGCGAAGAATTCAGCGCAACAGCAGACGCTAAACTGTCACGCGGTACCAAATCGACTAAAATGGCTTGACTCGCTGGCATCATAAATGCCCTTGCCACACCATAAAGCGCCATCACCGCAAAAACAGGCACCACCGATGTTAAGCCTTGCTGTGCAAAAACAAGCAGTAACGCACCGCAAATAAACTCAATCGTAAAACACCCCAGTACAATCCAGCGTCGATTCCATTGATCAGCGAAATGACCCGCAATCAAAATCAACATTGCAAAGGGTAAAAATTGCGCTAAACCAATCAGACCTAAATCCAAGGTATTGCCCGTTTGTTGATAAATTTGCCACCCCACTGCCACGCTCTGCATTTGCACAGCAATCGTGGCAAGGAATCGCGCAACAACAAACAACGTTAAATTTTTATGTTTAAGTACGGTAATGGACGTCATAAAAGTAAAATAATGAATTTTTTGAGGAAATTTATAAAAGAGAATGGATAGTGTAAAACGATTTTTAATATTTTCGTTTTATTTTATGATGCTTGTATGTCACTACAGTTTGTTTGATACTTATCGTACTCTACAACGTCACATCAACATGAAAATCGCTATGGATATTATTTTTTTAGGTCAGCTGGAAATTGAAACTATTATT
>OMIH01000068.1 GCA_900299045.1 Methylococcaceae bacterium | reverse complement strand
TCATCAGGCGTCGTTCCAGCCATTGAGCGTCTTGGCGGTGCGTGTGATGTGAGTCTTGCGATTTCACTGCATGCGGTGCGTGATGAACTTCGTGATGAGTTAGTACCTATTAATAAAAAATACCCACTCGATACGTTAATGGATGCGTGCAGAGAAAATGCGAAAATTGCACCGCGTCGATTTATTACCTTTGAGTATGTGATGCTCGATGGTGTAAATGATACGCTCGAGGATGCGCGTGGTTTGATTAAATTGCTTAAAACAGTGCCGTCTAAACTTAATTTAATTCCGTTCAATCCTTTTCCGAATTCGTCTTATCGTTGTTCGAGTAAAGAAACGATTTTGAAATTTAAAACACTGCTCAATGATGCGGGTATTATCACAACCGTTCGCAAAACACGCGGCGAAGATATTGACGCGGCATGTGGGCAATTAGTTGGACAAGTTGCTGATAAGAGTCGTCGCCATTTAAAATTGAAAAACGCTGCATAGCGTATGCTTTTTTGTCGTTTATGGGTTTGTAGTGTTGCGTTAATGTATTTGGTGGCATGCTCATTGCCAGCGCAAGATAAAGACAATAACGACACTGCTGCTATTTATTTGCAACTAGGCGAGCGATATTTGCGGTTAAATAAATTGGCAATAGCGCGTGAAAATTTACAACACGCTCTCATGCTGGATAATCAAAATGCGCAAATTTACCATGCGTTGGGTGTTCTCAATGAAAAATTACGTCTTATTGACGCCGCAACCGTTAATTATCAACAAGCATTTGCGTTAACCCCAAATGATTTGCGCATACAAAATAATTATGGTCGTTTTTTATGTGAACAAGGTGATACTCAGCAAGGCATCACTTTACTCATTCAAGCAACCACTAATGAATTAAATGAACGCCCTTGGTTTGCAATGACCAATCTTGGGCGTTGTTATTTGCAACTCTCAAATAACATAGATGCTGAACGTTATTTTATGCAAGCATTGCAAATCCATGCGGACTATTCGCCCGCTTTGCTTGAGATGCAAAAAATAAATTACATAAAAGGGGATATAGCGAATGCTAAAGCCTATTTAGCACGTTATCAACGTGTTGCACAAGACACCGCAGAATCCCTTTTAATGGCAATAAAAATAGAAAATGCCGCAGGGAATAGCGCAATCGCAGAACATGATAGACAATTACTTCTTAGTCAATTTCCGCTTTCACAAGAAGCAAAAACATTAAAATCTCGTTAAAAAATATATGGCAAATATCCAAGCAATTCGAGGTATGCACGATGTCTTACCTGAGCAAACGCCCCTTTGGCAATACGCAGAACATACTATCCGTGACGTTTTAGCCAGTTACGGTTACAGTGAAATTCGATTGCCGATTGTCGAAAAAACAGAGCTTTTTAAACGCTCTATTGGTGAGGTGACCGATATCGTTGAAAAAGAGATGGATACATTTGATGACAGAAATGGTGATTCGCTGACATTGCGTCCAGAAGGAACGGCAGGGTGTTTGCGAGCATGTTTAGAGCATGGCTTGCTTCATAATCAGGTACATCGCCTTTGGTATTATGGGCCTATGTATCGCCATGAACGCCCACAAAAAGGGCGCTATCGCCAGTTTTTTCAATTTGGTGTTGAAACTTATGGTATGGCAAGTCCCGATGTCGATGCCGAGTTATTGTTACTAACCGATAGATTATGGAAACGGCTGGGTATTCGTAGTAAAGTGCGCTTACAGCTAAACTCGTTAGGCACTATTGCTGAACGTTTACTTTACAGAGAAGCGTTAGTCACTTATTTTCAGCAACATATCGCTGTGTTAGATGAAGATAGTTTGCGTCGATTAACGTCCAATCCACTGCGTATTTTAGATACTAAAAATCCTGCCATGAAAGATATCGTGGCAAACGCACCTGAATTGATGGATTATTTAGGTGAAGAAAGTCGAGCACACTTTCACGCTATTTTAGATACGCTACAGGCGCTTGGCGTGGCGTATGAAATCAATTCACGTTTGGTGCGTGGCTTGGATTATTATAGTAAAACCGTGTTTGAATGGGTCACTGACGAGCTCGGCTCACAAGGTACGATTTGCGCGGGTGGACGTTATGATGGACTCATTGAGCAATTAGGCGGCAAAGCGAATCATGCCGTAGGTTTTGCGATGGGCATGGAGCGTTTGCTACTTTTACTCGAAACTATTGATGTTAAACTAGAGGCATCTGTGCATGTCTATGTCATTCGTGTAGGTGAACAAGCACAAACGATTGGATTGCGCTTGGCCGAGCAATTGCGTAGCGATATGCCTTCGCTAAAAGTGCAGATTGATTGCGCGGGGGGAAGCATAAAAAGTCAATTCAAAAAAGCCGATAAAAGCGGCGCGGCGTATGCGCTCATTTTAGGTGATGATGAAGTAGCACGAGGTGAAATTGGTGTTAAATCGCTGCGTGATGCTACGCAAGCACAACACAATTTACCGCTAAATGAGATAACGACATTTTTAAAAACGTTAAACCTTCTCTAAAGCACACTTTACAGACGAGAAAATGGTATGGAATTTTACGAAACAGAAGAACAGCAAGTTGAAGCCTTGCAAAAATGGTGGAAAGAAAACGGGACTGCCTCGTTGACCGGTTTAGGTATAGGTTTAGTGTGTATTTTGGGCTGGAACTATTGGCTTGATTATAAAAAAGAGCAAACGAGCAAAGCGTCTGCGATGTATGATCAGTTGCTAAAAGATGTCACTAGCGACAAAAAAGAGGATATACAAACAGTTGCCACGCAGCTTAAGACAGATTTCAAGTCCACTGAATACGCAACATACAGCGTTTTCTTGCAAGCAAAATCAAAAGTGGATCAAGGTGACTTAGCAGGCGCAAAAGCGCTTCTGCAGACATTGGCAACTGAATCCAATAACGAGCTGAGTCAATTAGCTAAATTGCGTTTAGTCCGTTTATATTTGGCAACGGGTGAATTTGAAAAAGGTTTGCAATTAATCAATGAGGTTGATCCCAAAAAGACCGCTGGATTTTCGGATAATTATGACGAACTGGTGGGCGATTTGTATGTAGCGCTTGATCGCACAGATGAAGCACGAAGCGCTTATGAAAAAGCAAAGCGTAACGGTCTTCAATCGCCTTTGTTACAGTTTAAAATTGATGATCTTACTGCGCCAGAAAAAGTGGAAAGTATAAAATAATGCGTCGTTTACTGGTTTTCGTCATAGCTTTATCCCTGACGGCTTGCACAGCACTTGATACGATGAAAGAGTCAATATCGGGTATCTCTGATTATTTTTCTGGTGGTGAAGATAATGCTGACCCTCCTGCTTTATTAACAGAATTGAATTCTGCTGATGAAGTGCACGCTGAGGTCGTATGGGACACCTCAATTGGCGTTGGATCAGATGATAAAAGCGTTAAACTCACACCGATTGTATCCGGTAGCGCAATCATTGTGGCTGACCGAGAAGGGATGGTACAAGCACGCGATTTAAAAACAGGTGATAAAATTTGGTCAACACAAACAGACTTGTTTTTATCTGGCGGGACTGGACTAGGTGATGATCTTGTGGTTTTTGGTTCGAGTAACGCAGAAGTCATTGCATTGAGTGCGCAAACAGGTGAAATACGTTGGAAAAGCACCGTCTCTGGCGAAATACTTGCCGCACCTGTGGTGGCAACACACAGCGTTATCGTACGCACCACTGATGGCACGATTGCTGCGTTAGATTCAAAAACAGGTGGAAAATTATGGAGCTATGAACATAATGTTCCTGCTTTAACTATTCGCGGAATGAGTGCTCCGTTAGTTGTTAATGATAAAGTAATTGCGGGATACGATAACGGTAAATTAATCGCGTTAGCGTTAGCTAATGGTAAATACGCATGGGAAACGAGTGTTGCGATTCCTAAAGGTCGCTCTGAAGTGGAGCGATTGGTGGATCTTGACGCCGATCCCATTGAAATTAACGATATTGTTTATCTTGCCAGTTATCGAGGCGGTATTGCGGCTGTTTCTGCCTCAGATGGCGATATGATGTGGCGTAATGATGCTATTTCTTCCCATACAGGATTGAGTAACGATTTTCGTTATTTGTATATCACCGATTCACACGCCCACGTTTGGCAAATTGATCAGCATAGTGGTGCTGGTCTATGGCAACAAAAAGAATTGCATCATCGACGTTTAACCGCACCGGCAATGTATCAAAATTATATTGTAGTCGGTGATTTTGAGGGCTATGTGCATTGGTTGAGTAGCACAGATGGTCGTCAACTAGGACGCATTCAAATTACCGATGAGCCTATTGAAAATAAACCGATTGTTGTCGATGATGTCGTGTATGTTTACGCGAAAGATGGCACTTTGAGCGCCTTAAAAATTAAGTAAAATATTGAAAGTGGTTCGCTTCATTTTTGAGTGATTGCAACCACTTTTTTCGCTTCTTTACCTCACACTTGCTGCAAATAAAATTATGTTACCCGTTATCGCCTTAGTAGGTCGTCCAAATGTGGGCAAATCCACCTTATTTAATTTATTAACTCGCACGCGTGATGCGATTGTTGCGGATTTTTCGGGTTTAACCCGTGATCGGCAATATGGTCGCATTAAGCACAAAGATATTCGCCCTTGCCTTGTGGTTGATACGAGTGGTATTGCTGATGACGCTGAAGGAATTGAACGCGTAGCGCGTCAGCAAGTTCAAGTGGCTTTAGAAGAAGCGGATATTGTGTTTTTTATAGTGGATGGTCGAGCGGGTTTGAGTACGTCTGACAAGGTCATTGCGGATAATTTACGTCGTTTAAGTAAACCTGTTATTCTTGTTACAAATAAAACAGATGGCGTGGATTCGCTGGTTGCTATCTCCGATTTTTATAGTTTGGGGCTAGGTGAGCCAATCAAAATTGCCGCGTCACATGGCTCCGGTGTTCCTGAGTTATTAAAAATGGCAGATGCCTTGCTACCTGCTATTATTGAAGATGAAGTTGAAGATAAAGAAGCCATTGCCATTGCCGTCGTTGGGCGTCCAAATGTCGGTAAATCGACGTTAGTTAATCGTTTGCTTGGTGAAGAGCGAATGGTCGTTTTTGACGAAGCAGGCACCACACGCGATAGCATCTACATTCCATTTGAGCGTAGTGGGCGAAAATTTACGTTAATTGATACAGCAGGTATGCGTCGTCGTTCGCGTATTGGTGAAGTGATTGAAAAATTCAGTGTGTTAAAAGCCCTGCAAGCCGTTGAAAAAGCTAACGTCGTCATTTACCTTATTGACGCACGCGA
This sequence comes from Methylococcaceae bacterium, assembly GCA_900299045.1. GTDB lineage: Bacteria > Pseudomonadota > Gammaproteobacteria > Methylococcales > Methylomonadaceae > UBA10906. The sequence goes on along the minus strand of OMIH01000068.1, from coordinate 15,787 downwards.
AGGCGTGACAGATCAAGATGCGCATTTACTTGGTTTGGTTTTAGAAGCGGGTAGAGCGCTAATTATTGGTCTTAATAAATGGGATGGTATTAGCACAGAACAAAAAAATACCATCAATCGTCAACTCGATGTCAAACTGACTTTTGTTGAGTTTGCTGAGAAACATCAAATATCAGCGTTGCACGGCAATGGTGTTGGTAAAATGTTTGATAAGGTGCAAAATTTATACGAAGCGGCGATGCTCGATATGTCGACACCTAATTTAACGCGTATGCTCAAAGAAGCTCTTGCGGCTCATCAACCGCCCATTGTTAATGGGCGTCGTATTAAGCTCAAATACGCACATCAAGGTGGGCGAAATCCACCTATTGTTGTTGTTCACGGTGCACAGACAGATGTATTGCCTGAATCCTATAAACGCTATTTAATTAACTATTATCGCACCGCCATGAATTTAAGCGGTACGCCAATTAAAATTGTGTTCAAGTCACCGGTGAATCCTTTCCATGGCATGAAAACTAAACAAACCGAGTGGGAAGTGAAAAAACGTGAACGTTTAACACGTCGCGCTAAAGCGAAAGCGCGACCATAAATCCTTATTGTCCACGCATGAAAAATTTATCCAATTCCTGCGTGGATAGCGCCACCCACGTCGGTCTTCCGTGATTACATTGCCCGCTACGCTCGGTGATTTCTAAATCACGCAAAAGCGCGTTCATTTCATCAAGAGTGAGTACCCGATGTGCTCGTACAGCGCCATAACACGCCATTTTAGCCAATACATCGTTGTATTCACGTTGAATACGGTAACTGTCTTGATGTGTTATTAAGTCGGCTAACACATCTCGCACTAACTGTTCGCCATCTGCTTTATTTAATAAAGCAGGTTGTGCGCGTAATAAAAGCGTGTCGAGTGAAATGCGATCAAGTTCAAATCCTAACTGAGCAAAAAACTCGATTGAGTTCTCCGCTAATTCTGCCTCAAAAGGCATCACCGTTATTTTCATTGGCAATAGCAAGGGTTGCATTGCAACACTACCTGCGGCATATTGCTGTTTAAGACGCTCAAATGTAATGCGCTCGTGTGCGGCGTGCGTATCAACTAACACCATCCCTAACGAGGTTTCAGCCAAAATATAAATGCCATGTAAATGCGCAACAGCGTAGCCTAATATAGGTAAATCTGTAGGAGTCGTTGGCTGTGCAGGTATTGTCGTTGGTTGGTTTGAGGAATAAAGCGTTTCATAGACTTGTTTAGGCGTATTTATCGCTAAGGGTAGCGGTTTTTGTGTTAACTGGAAGGCAGATTCTGATTTTTCAGCAGTTGAGATGACAGTTTCTTGCAGCGGAGAAAAGGATGCGGGAATTGCATTTTCTGCATGGAGCGACGATACTGGAAGCGTTGCAAATGTTGGCGTCGTACGAATATTTGCCAATGTTCTTTGCAAGCAAGATAAAACAAAGCTATGAATGGCGCGACTATCTCGAAAACGCACTTCTGATTTTGCAGGGTGTGCGTTCACATCAACTTCGCTTGGATCTAAGGTTAAATACAATGCAAAAAGCGCATGCCTTCCGTGGTACAGCACATCCGAATACGCTTGCTTTATGGCGTGCGAAACGGACTTGTCTTTGACGAGGCGACCATTCACATAAAAAAATTGCATATCTGCTTGGCTACGCGAAAAGGTTGGCACACTTACCCAACCACGGAGCGCAAGTCCAGAAACTTCAAAATCAAGATGAAGTGCGTTATTAATAAACGCTTCGCTCAATATTGCCGCAATACGTTGCTCCTCTTGCACTAAATTTAACGCTGGTTTGAGATTTAGCACTTCTTTTTGTGCATGAAATAGTGAAAAACCTAGCGTGAAGCGACTCAATGCCATGCGTTTGACAACCGTTTCAATATGCCCAAATTCGGTTTTTTCGCTTTTGAGAAACTTGCGACGAGCAGGGGTATTGTAGAATAAGTCACCGACTTCGACGGTGGTTCCTTTTTTATGCGGGGCAGGTTGAATATCAAAAAAAGTTTCGGCTCCATCGCTGCAAACCGACCAGCCATGCGATTCATCACTATCACCATAACGCGACGTTAACGTCAGCTTTGCAACAGAACTGATGCTTGCTAATGCCTCACCGCGAAATCCCATACTGGTAACGTGCTCTAAGTCATCAAGGTTACAAATTTTACTGGTTGCATGGCGTGATAAAGCAAGGGGTAAATCGTCTTTTTCAATGCCCACGCCATTATCGCAGATACGAATAAGACGCATACCGCCTTGTTCAATATGAATCGTTAATTGCGTCGCATTGGCATCAAAGCAATTTTCAAGTAATTCTTTCACAATCGATGCAGGGCGATCAATCACTTCGCCTGCTGCAATTTGATTAATGAGTTGGGGGGGGAGAACGCGAATAGTCATGATAAAAAAGCGAGGTGGGCGGGGGTGAACGCCCACGAAAAAAAAGGAATTACAGTAAGGCGATACGTTGATCGTTACTGGGTTGTTTCATGTAACCGTGAATACCTTTAAGAATAGCCGTAGCTAATTTGAGTTGATGACCAGAACTGGTAAGTTTTAATTCCTCAGCTGGGTTTGAAATAAAGGCGGTTTCAACCAAAATAGAGGGAATATCGGGTGATTTTAGCACAGCAAATCCCGCTTTTTGCACGGCTTCAAAATGCAACTCTGAAACGCTCTCAAAACTATGAAGGACTTTATTTGCCAGTAATACGCTTGCTTCTTGCGTGGCACTTTGCGATAAATCAAGCAATACATTGGTGAGTGAATTTTCTTCATCATTGAGTTGCTCGCCTTCAACTAAATCAGCTGCATTTTCGCTATGCGCATGCCAATAAGCCGATTCACTGCTTGCGCCGCTGGTTGAAAGTGCATAAACTGACGCGCCTTTAACACCAGAATCTTTTATCGCATCTGCATGAACTGAAATAAATACATCTGCTTTTGCAGCGCGAGCAATATCCATGCGTTTACGCAGACCGACATAATAGTCACCTTGTCTAATCATAACCGCTTTCATGCCTGTTTGTGCATTGACTAAGGCTTCCAATTTTTTAGCAATAGAAAAGACGACATCTTTTTCATAAGTGCCGTTAGGACCTTGTGCACCTGAATCATTTCCACCATGTCCTGCGTCAATAGCAACGACAAATGCTTTGGGTGTTTTTGCTTTGACCGTTTGCGTATTTTGTACTTCGACTAATTTATTAACAACAGATGCTTTTTTTGGTTCGCTTTCAGGCGAAGTATTGACTTTGGCAACAGGAGGCAGGATTTTTTGTGAGGTCTTTTCAGTTGGTTGAGCAACTGCGACGGGGGAAATGGGTTTGCTAACCGCTTTCGGTTCACTGTCTATTTTTTCCGTTTTTTCGGTTTTGGCAACTTGAGAACTAATTCCTTTGTCGAGTAATTCAACTATAAATCGATTTGTCCCTAAAATGTCTGTTCGCAGTGTCGTTGTTTTTGTAGAAAGTGGCTTTTTCAAATCAATGACAATGCGTAAATCGCTACCATTTCGCATACCGATACGAATACTTGAAAAAAGCGGGTGCGACGCAGGCGGTTGCTCAAGTTCTTTGACGGCAACGGCGTTAGGTAAATCAATAACAAGACGAGAAGGGTTATCAAAAAATTGTATTTTGTTTTGGCTCGCCACCGCATTCACATCAAACGTGATGCGTGATTGATCGGGGGTATTCCAGTAACGCAAAGAATTTACACGTAGCGCATCTTGGGCATGTGCTAATGACATCCCACCAGACAAGCTTAAAAAAATACTGAACAATTTCAAATAACAACGCATACCCTGTCCTACGAAGTAATAATATGGTTTAGATTATACCAGTATGTTATTGTTTTTACACGTCCCTATTGAAAAATTATTTGAAAAATCGATCCCGCTAATTTGTACGATTCGTTCATCATTTTGATAGTTAAGCGTGATGTGAATATCTGCCTGTGGCAAGACACCTTCACCTTTAGATGGCCATTCAATGAAACAAAGTGCAGATTGCGCTAAATAATCATCAATGCCTAACCACTCTAATTCTTGTGGGTCAGCAAGGCGATAAAGATCAAAATGAAAAATTTTTCGATTATCGGTGCTATATTCTTCAATCACTGCATACGTTGGACTTTTTATGGTGCCTATCACGCCAGCATGACGAAGTAATCCGCGCACTAATGTGGTTTTTCCTGCCCCTAAATCACCGTGCAAAAAAATGACTGCTTTTTTTGGCAAATACGGCAACAGTGCCGCGCCAAATTGCTCCGTTGCATCAGTATCTTTCAAGCGAAATTGGTTTATCATCAATAATTATTCTTGCACAGGTATCTGCGTTGCTGTACGGGTAACGTGGTTTTGTGCGTCAAAATAAACTAACGTGGGATGATGCGTATCAGCTTCTTGCGCTGAAAATTGCGCATAAGTGCAAATAATTAATAAATCACCCACACACGCAAGCCTAGCTGCCGCACCATTAACCGAAAAAGTTCTTGAACCCGCTTGCGCTCGAATTGCGTAGGTGGTGAAACGCTCGCCATTATTCACATTATAAATCTGAATTTGTTCGTATTCTCGAATGCCCGCTAAATCGAGGATATCACTATCAATAGCACAAGATCCCTCATAACCGAGTTCAGAGTGGGTGACACTTGCGCGATGGAGTTTGGCGTTGAGCAGGGTAATTTGCATGTATGACTAAGTTAAAAAAGTGGTTGAAAATGGTGTAATTATCTATGAATTGTGTCATAGGTTCAATTTTAGCAATAAAAAATCATTTTTTTGTAAACAGTATGAAAGCGAGCTAAATAAAAATTTATACGCCATAAAATGTTCTGTACCAATGTACGAACTTTTCAAGACCTTCATCTAGCGATGTTTTTGGGCTGTAATTGAAGTCGCGTTTCATGTCATTCATATCAGCGTAAGTGTCTTGTACATCGCCTGCTTGCATAGGCAGTAAATTTTTAATTGCTGTTTTGCCTAAGTGTTTTTCAAGCGTTTGGACGAACGTTAATAATTGTTCGGGTTGACTGTTGCCAATATTGTAAAGACGATAATTTTGCGTTGGTGGTGTATCAACGACGCGCACAATGCCTTCGATAATATCATCAATATAGGTGAAATCACGTTGATGATTGCCGTAATTAAATAAATCAATGGGCTTGTTTGCGAGAATTTGCCGTGTAAAAATAAATGGCGACATATCGGGTCGCCCCCATTCACCGTAAACGGTAAAAAAACGCAGTCCCGTTGTTGCAAAGCCATATAAGTGCGAATAACTGTGCGCCATTAATTCATTGGCTTTTTTGGTTGCCGCATAAAGAGAAACCGGATGGTCAACGTTATCCTGTGTTGAAAAGGGCAACTTTGTATTAGCGCCGTAAACAGAACTCGATGACGCATACACTAAATGCTCAACATGTTGCTGGCGGCATCCTTCCAAAATGGTTAAAAATCCCACTAAATTAGATTGCGCGTAAACATGCGGATTCGTAATTGAATAACGCACGCCCGCTTGCGCGGCTAAATGCACAACACGTTGAAATTTTTCCTTTTCAAATAAGGCTGCCATCGCTTCATTGTTGGCAATATCGCATTCGATAAAAGAAAAATGTTTATGTGACGTTAAACGCGCTAAACGAGCTTTTTTTAAATGAATGTCATAATAATCATTCAAATTATCCACACCAACGACTTCGTCGCCGCGTTCAAGCAAGCGCAAACTTAATGCCGCGCCGATAAATCCAGCCGCGCCCGTCACTAAAATTTTCATGGGTTATGTTTCCTGTTTAATTCGTGTAGTCGTTTGAGATATCGCCCAATTTGTGAGAGCAACATAGTCTGTTTTACCCGTTGCCATGACGGGAATCGCATCAATCAAGAGAATCTTTTTTGGAAAATTGATTGCCGTAATGCCTATTGAAAATTTTGTTAATTCACTGAGCGTTGCGTGTTGTTGCGTGGTGATTAAAATAATCTGTTCACCTTTTTTTGCATCAGGCAAACTGATAGCCGCATGATGTGCATTTTCCCATAATTTCATCGCGAGTTGCTCAACGACGGTAAGCGAAACCATTTCACCACCGACTTTAGCAAAGCGCTTACTGCGCCCACGAATACTTAAAAATCCATCGTCATCAATATGCACAATATCGCCCGTGTCGTACCAACCTTGACCATAAATGGAGTTGGTTGATTGTAGAGCGCCAGCGCTATCTGAAAGTAGATAACCCTGCATGATATTGGGGCCATAAACATGAAGTCGACCCGCTTCTTCAATACCATCAACAGGCTCCAAACGGTAATTGATGTGTGGAAGAATTCGTCCAACGGTACCGGCTTTATAATCCATAGGCGTGTTAACAGAAACGACAGGAGATGTTTCGGTGGCGCCATAACCCTCTAAAATACGAATGCCGAATTTATCCTGCCACAATTCACGGGTGCTTTCTTGGAGTTTTTCTGCGCCTGCTATCACATAACGTAAATTATAAAAATCATAAGGATGTGCTTTTTTACCATAAGCGGATAAAAACGTATTTGTGCCAAACATAATGGTTGCACTCGTTTCATACGCCATTTCGGGAATAAGACTAAAATGAAGCGGTGTAGGATAAAAAAACGTTTTCATGCCGTTAAGCACGGGCAGGAAGGTGCCAATCGTAAAACCAAATGAATGAAACATGGGTAGAAAGTTCAATACCACGTCTTTGGGATTAAAATTGATACGCGCTGCTACTTGTTGATGATTAGATAAAATATTGGCATGAGAGAGGACAACGCCTTTAGGTGTTCCCTCTGAGCCAGACGTAAATAAAATGACCGCAGGCGAGTTTGCGTCTACATGATTATTTTTATACCAAAAACGCGCTGTTTTCGTTTGCCATGCACCTTGCAATTTATCTTTTGTGGTGATTTGCTGTGCTAATTCTTCTAAATAAATTATGTTAACGTGTGATTTGAGTAACGCGACTTCATTTTCTAAATGCGCCAGTTCAATAAATCGTCTTGAACTTAACACCGTTTTGACTTGCGCAATATGGCATGCGGCAGTCATTCCCGCTGAACCTGTTGAGTAATTAAGCATTGCTGGTACACGTTGATTCGCAGACAAGCCAAGTAAAACGCAAAGTGTTTTACTTGAATTGGGTAGCAAGATACCGATATTTTCATGTGGCGTTGTTATGCTTTGCAGTGCATTACCAATAATTACACTACGCATGATTAGCGTGTTATACGACAGTGGTTGACGTTCTAAATCTTCAGCTACTTCGTGATTGCCACCGTGAATATCTCGCGCATCAAGCAAGCTGCCAAACAAGGTTTGCTGTGTATTGCTTGCCATAAATTGCATATCTGTCATGAGATCAGCGAGAACGTGCCCACTGTATTTTCGACGGTTTTTCCCCGTTAATTCTTTTCTTGCTTCAATATGCGTTGGCGGCAGAATGTGTAATGTGATTTTAGGAAACCAACGCAGTCGAACGACGCCTTGTAATTTGGAGAGTGGCGTGTATTGCGTGCCTGAAATATGAATGGGCAAAATCATGGCACCCGATTTATCAGCAACCATGCCCGTTCCATCATAAATTTTCATTAGTGACCCAGTGAGGGTGATGCGTCCTTCTGGAAAAATAACGGTTTTACTGTCTTGTTGCAGATGATGAATTAAGTTTTTGAGCGACATGGGGTGCGTTGGATCAACAGGAAACACTTTTGATAAACCTAAAAAAGGTTTAATCCACCATTTTTGCGCAATATGCGTATTGATAGCAAAATTAATCTCATCAGGTAAAAAGGCACTTAGTAGTGGCGGATCTAAAAATGAGCAATGGTTTGCCACAATTAACACACGCTTGCCTGCTTGATAATAATTTTCAAGACCAATGACTTCAACGCGATAAAGTAATTTTAAAACAGAGCGTAATGTGTATTTGAGCATAGCGTGTTAATTCCAAAAATAAAAAGGGAAGTACTTTTTAGCGCAATAATAATTGGCGCAAAATAGTCTTTTCTTCATCATTTAAGCCGACAGCAGTTTCTTGGGCGAGTAATTTTTCAAGTCGAGTCTGCTTTGCCTGCACAATAAATTGATTTAAAGCGCCACTAAATTCCGCTTCAACGGCTTGCTCTGATACCAAAATGGGTAATGCGGCAAGCGCATTGAGCATTTTATCTTCGGGTTCTCCACGATAGAATTCTAGCAATTGTGCGGTGGTGTCAGGTTGATGCGTTTGAATTGTCTGAACAATAGCTTTGAAAATGCCAATGCCTGAAAAATCCAATGTATTCCAATCAATGGGATTGGATTGCATTTTTTTTATCAGTTTTGGATATTGCACTAGCATTGCCAATGTTAATCGCTCAAGTGAATGACGTGTATTTTTAGGTTGAGGCGAATGCGGTTTTTGTGTTGATTGCGAGGCAGCAAGCGAGTCTTTTTTCAGCGTGGGAGCAATATCAAATTGAGAGAGTTCTTGTAATTTTTTAAGTATCATTTCTTTAAAAAAACAATCCGCTAATTTGAGTAAATACGGTTTAGCTTGATTGACTAATTTAGCACGTCCTTCGATACTGCCTAAGTTGAGTGTTTCTTGAAAATGTGCCAAAAAATAATCTGAAAGTATTTGCGCCTGTTCGATACGTTGCGTGAACGCATCAACGCCTTCAACTCGAATAAGCGAATCAGGATCGTGCTCGACAGGTAATAATAAAACACGCACTTGTCGATTGTCATTGATGACCGAAAATACCGCATCCATTGCTCGCCAAGCCGCTTCTTTTCCGGCTTTATCGCCATCAAAGCATAAAATAATTTCAGGGCTCGACCTAAAAAGTAATTGCAGTTGCGTTGCACTTAAACTGGTTCCTAAGGTTGCAACAGCATAGTTGACGCCATATTGCGCTAAGGTCACCACATCCATATAACCCTCAACTACCAAAATACGCGTAGGACGTGCATTGTGTTTTAAGGTTTCATAAAGACCATACACCTCATTGCCTTTATGAAATAAGGGCGTTTCAGGAGAATTAAGATACTTAGGCTGCTTAGGGTCGTCTTTTAAAATACGTCCACCAAAACCAATAACGTGCCCCCGTTTATTGCGAATAGGAAACATAATGCGTTGACGAAAACGCTCGTAATAGTGGTTATTTTTAAATGCTAGCATACCCGCTTCACAAAGCAATTGTGTGTCGAAGTGGGATGAGAGTATTTGCCAGTCTTCTGGCGCGTAGCCAAGCATAAAATCGCGTGCCGTTTCACCATGAATGCCCCGTCCCTTAAGGTAATCAATAGCGATGTCTTTTTTTTGATGCTGTTTTAACTGTTGCGAATAAAACGTAGCGATTTGTTGCATTAGTTGCTGTAAATCGATTAATTTATTTTTTTGTTGTGGCTCAGTGTGATGGCTATTTTTTTCGTAGGGAATGTCAACACCGCAAAGCGTGGCTAATTCCTCAATGGCTTCAACAAAAGTGAGATGATTGAAGTCCATGAGAAAACTAATCACATTACCACTAGCATGACAGCCGAAACAATGAAAAAATTGTTTATTGCGATTGACGCTAAAACTGGGTGTTTTTTCGTTGTGAAAAGGGCAACGGGCGCTATAGTTAGCACCCATTTTTTTTAAGGGAACGTGCGAATCGATGACCTCGACAATATCAACCCGCACTAAAAGATCATCAATGAATTGGCGAGGAATCCTACCTGACATGATGACAAATATGCTGCATTTATTCTGCGAATGCTGCCTTGATTTTCACGCTAACCACTGACATATCAGCGCGACCTTGCATGGGTTCTTTGAGTAACGCCATGACTTTTCCCATTTCCTTTATAGATGTTGCGCCCGACTTCGCAACCGCTTCTAAGACCATTCCATCAATTTCTTCTTCAGTTAAGGCTTGTGGAAGAAAATCTTGAATAACGACAATTTCTGCCGCTTCAATATCGGCTAAGTCGCTGCGATTTGCATCGGTGTATTGACGAATAGACTCACGACGCTGTTTCACCATTTTATCTAAAACCAGTAAAACACGGTTATCATCGAGCTCAATGCGTTCGTCAACTTCAATCTGTTTGACAGCTGCTAGCATTAAACGAATAACGCCTAAGCGAGCTTTATCACCGCTTTTCATCGCGGCTTTCATTTCATCTTTAATGCGAGTTAATAATTCACTCATGAATTTAAAGCGCAGGACGACCGCGACGCAAATTTTTCAACGCATAACGCTCACGCGCTAATTTTTTCAAGTGACGCTTAACAGCTGCAGCACCTTTACGTTTACGTTCGGTAGTGGGTTTTTCATACGCTTCACGACGACGTACTTCTGCTAAAACGCCCGCTTTTTCACAAGCGCGTTTGAAACGGCGAATAGCGATATCAAATGGTTCGTTTTCTTTAAGTTTTACTGATGGCATTAAGTTAATTCCGATTATGATTTAAAAATATTAATTATGATAAAAGTTTTCATGAGGCAATTTATTCTGATTGCACAACATAAATAGAACCACTTATTATACCTTTACTTCAGTAATTTTCAAAAACTCAATGTATATTCTATGTATATTCTAGGTATCGAAACGTCTTGCGATGAAACGGGCGTGGCTATTTATCATGCACAGCGCGGTTTGTGTCATCATCTTTTGTATAGCCAAATTGACATGCACAGCGAATATGGCGGCGTTGTTCCTGAACTTGCATCACGCGATCATATTCGAAAATTAATTCCGCTTATTCAGCAGCTTTTGCGCGAAAGTGATTTAGTGGCTGCAGAGATTAGCGCTATTGCGTATACAGCTGGACCGGGATTAATGGGCGCATTGCTCGTTGGCGCAGCGGTTGCGCAAAGTTTGGCGATGGCGTGGCAAATTCCTGCCATCGCTGTGCATCACATGGAAGGGCATTTGCTTGCGCCGATGCTTGAAGAAAATCCTCCAGAATTTCCTTTTGTTGCGCTGTTAATTTCAGGTGGACACACTTTATTGATAGCGGTGCGTGGTGTAGGGCAATATCAATTGCTTGGTGAATCGCTCGATGATGCCGCGGGTGAAGCGTTTGATAAAACAGCAAAGTTATTAGGTTTAAGCTATCCCGGTGGTGTGAAATTGTCTGAATTAGCCAAGCAGGGGCAACCTCGTTTTCGTTTCCCTCGTCCCATGACGGATCGTCCGGGACTCGATTTTAGCTTTAGCGGTTTAAAAACGTTTGCGCTAACAACTTTTCAAAAAAGTGAGCAGACGCTGCAAGATAAAGCTGATATCGCATTGGCTTTTCAAGATGCTATAGCCGAAACAATGGTTATTAAATGCCGCCGCGCAATGCAACAAACGGGGTTGACGCGTTTGGTGGTTGCTGGCGGTGTTAGTGCGAATAGTCAAATTCGTTGTCAGCTTATTGAAATGATAAAAAAAGAAGGAGGAAACATTTATTTTCCACGCCCAGAATTTTGCACAGATAATGGTGCAATGATTGCGTATGCTGGCTATCAACGTTTTTTATCTGGAGAAATTCAAGACATTGAAATCTTTGCACGTCCGCGTTGGTCAATGAGTGAATTGTAAAAAAATTAATTTTTTTATTTACAAAGTTAAAAATAAATTCTATACTTATTCCTTCTTCTTCGGGGGTCGTTAGCTCAGCCGGTAGAGCACCGCACTTTTAATGCGATGGTCGCGCGTTCGAATCGCGCACGACCCACCAGAATTAGATATAATAATCAAAGACTTACGGTATATCGTGAAGTCTTTTTTTTTGCCCTAAATTTTGCTTACGCGAGATTTACGCGACTTATCTTTTCTACCGCTTCGTGCAATTGCGCGATTTCAGCACGGCAATAATGATCGGTAATTCTATTCGATTTATGCCCCAGCAGATCTTGTCTATTTTCAAAACTCACTTCTGCGGCTCTTAATCGTCTGCCAAAAGTATGTCGCAAATCATGAATACGACATTTCTTCAATCCAGCTCTTTCTCGCGCCTTACACCATGCATGACCATTGATACGCTGAACGGGTTGACCTTTGTAGGTAAATACATATTCGTCATGTTTACCACGTTGTGCTTCAATAATTGCCTTGGCAATGCTATTAAGAGGCACAATTCTATCTTCACCATTCTTGCAACGTTCACCTGCTAAGGTAAAGATACCCAATTCTCGATTTTCTTCATCCCAACGCAACCGTGTGATTTCTGTTTCACGGCATCCCGTATTGAGTGCGAAAATTACCATCTCCTTTAAATGGTCAGGAAGTTCAGCAATAAGACGTTCTTGCTCTTCCTCATTAATTGGATAAGGTTTACGATTATTGGTCTTTAGCAACGGCAACAAAGGCGCCTCTTGCAGCCAAGAATTGCCAAATTCATCGCGCCACAGTCGTGAAGCTAAGACCATCACACGGCTAATAATAGCTAAATCACGATTAATGGTTCCATTAGAGATTCCTGCTGACTGTCGGTCGGCAATGAATTTTTCTAATGTACCCATGTGAATCCGTTCGAGTTCTAACTCTCCAATGTAGGGCATCACGGCTTTCAACGTGACCGCATCGCGGTCGAGACTCTTCTTTTTCACTTCGTTCAAATATTTGGTCGCGGCTTCGATGAACGTATACGATTTGCGTTCACCATAAATCAATTGTCCACGAAACTCATTGATGCGTTTGGCTAAGTAGCGTAACGATTTTTATGGTTGTAGACATTATTCAACATTAACCATTCGGAATGCGCCTAACCATCCTTAACCGTTCGATTAACGGTTATTAATGGTTGGAGAAAATTTGAATGTCAGGATAGTTGCCAATTTTTTACAAATGTTTTGACTATTTATAATGCTCCCAACCATCTTGACCGTTCAATTGACGGTTGTTAATGGTTGCGGAAGGATGGGGTATAGTACAATTGTATGCCAGATATCAGATTGGTGGTTTACCTGATCCTAATTTTAAATTTCTATGGATAATTTCATGAACTTACACCCCGAAGAATGTGATCAATTCTATCGAATTTGGTTTTCCTTGCTTGGTTACGCCAATAAAAGGGAAGGATTAATATCTAATTTTCCTAAAACACCCCTAATTGGGAGTATAAAGCAGCAGGATGCGGGTATTATCCGAAATGCGATCTGGTCTTCTGATTATTTACTCAGTAGTTTTGTTAGCGATAATCCAGATAATTTATCGATTGATGACATAAGGATGGCGAGCAGTTGGGAAGGGCGTATAAATTCACGTTTTATGATAATCAAGCATTTAAAACAACATAGCATATTTATGGATGTATCAGAAAATGGAAAAGTCTATGGTGTTAAAGGGATTATTTCGCCAATATCAGCGATATTGCCTTTTCCTCTTCCTATTATGGTGGATGCGGTGCTACTTCCTTTCGGAGATAAAATTATCATTGATAGCTTACTAATTCCACATAACGTTATATTTGGTCAAGGTATTGTGAATGATATAAAAGTGCAGTTCCGTCGCTTAGAAGAATCCCAGGGTATCATCATTAACTTGAATGATAACGACCCTTCACCCGCTATCATCAAAGGGAATAAAAAGATATTGAGTGAATTTCAAAAGTGGTTAGGCAGACAGTCATTAAGTCTAAAAATGCAGCATGAACATTTTTCTAATATCGAAATATTGGTCAGGGATATTTTGAATGTTGCCCCTGTGCAATCCTTGTCGCAATTATCGGCTGAATCAGTGAGTCGTTATCTGCTCTTATCAAGCAAAACCAATAAGGTGAGTGTGAAACGCCTAGTGAAATTCCTTATGGATACGGATAGATTAGATTTTGATGAATTATCAAGCATTGAAAATGTTTTAAAGAAATAACATTCGGTGATTTTATATTTGATTGATGATGTTGATAAGTCAACGATTGTTGAATCATCATTAAATGATGAAGTATGTGCATAATGAACAAAAATGTATGTGGTTCTTGATAACCAGATGTGATTTTGAAATTTGTATATTTATCTTAAGTATCTAATGTATATAGTATTTAGAATAAATGATGGATTATTAAATCATTTTTTTGAGATGAAAATCAGTCACTAAATGTATCAAAAGCAGCAGGGTATCCCACCATTTTTGATGTCTTTGGACGATTTTATAGATGTCTAATTTTTGTCTTGTATTTGTCTTATTTTAAAAATAGCCGTAGGCTATGTATTTCGTGGTCTGTAGCGATTTGTCTTACTTGTCTTACGATTTTTCGTAAAGTTTTTTTGTGGACTTAAAAAATGGGGTTGTCTAATTTTTGTCTAGTCATGTCTTATTCTTGTCTTATTTTTTATAGTGGCTACAGACCAGTAAATACGAGGTCTGTAGCGATTTGTCTTACTTGTCTTACTATTTTTGATAAAGTTGATAGTAAAAAAATAGAGAGATATTATAGATATATAAGTAGAGAGAGTTTTGTTAAAAAAAGCAAGACAGATAAGACAAAAGTCTGGAGGCATTGATATATCTAGCCTACAGCTATTTTTAAAATAAGACAAACACAAGACAAAAATTAGACAGAATAATATTTGATCAGACAACCAGACACCATACTATGTTAGTCCTTTTACCAGGACTGATATTAAAATATAGTATCTTATATGTAAGAGGTCGAAAGAGATTTGCATAAATAAAAAACTGCGTTATGAAATTATATCTGATTGATTTAAATAAAAATATCATTATTGATATTGAATGATAAAAAAGTTTCAAACACATTCCTATTATCAAAACAGGACAGATGATTAACTTGAATTATGAAATTATTCAACGCCATTAAAAAAATGAAATAAGTCACAATATTATAGTTAGGGATGAAATACTAAATTGATCTAATTAGCGATCCTGACTAACCAGATAATTCACTTCTAAAACTATTACAATAACGGATGCTTAATGATTAAAAAATATTAATCATTATATTTCAATGAGTTAATTTTTATTATCTATCGTTACATAGAATTTATATCACTTAGGTAAGCTATTTTTCATGGATTAGGATTAATATAGAAAACGCAAGATTCTATACATGTACAACGATGGATAAAATACTTGGCTTTATCGATCAATATGTACAATCATCCTCAATGGTTGTGATGCTTGAAAGCCTGATTTTTATTGCGCTTAAGAGCATCTTGACCATAGAATAATGATACGCCATAACATAAAGATATTTTTGATCTAAAATTCATAATCAGTTAATTAGATCTAACATATTCTCAATGGTTGTAATGCTTGAAAGCCTTATTTTTATTACGCTTAAGAGCATTCTTGACCATCGAGAATGGTACGCCATAACATAGAAACATTTTTGATCTAAAACTCATAATCAGTTAATTAGATCTAACATATTCTCAATGGTTGTAATGCTTGAAAGCCTGATGTTTATTACGCTTAAGAGCATCTTGACCATGTAAAATGTTTAAAGCATATTAATCCTTCCTAAAATAACGACATATTCCTGATCCAGAATTCATATCATTTGTGAAATTCTCAATGGTTGTGATGCTTGAAAGCCTGATTTTTATTACGCTTAAGCGCATCTTGACCATTGAGAATTTTGATTGATTAACGAATTTTTTCAAAAAATAGCTCTACTCGTTCCATAAAAATCCACAGGTTCTTTTTTACTTGGTAGTAAAATCCGACATGAGCAAGGTTTTCAGCAGGTTACGCTGAGGCTGGTTACACACTGTGCGGCTGGTTTTTTGGGTTGAAGGGGTGGGGGAATGATGGGCAGGTGGGGGT
>OMIH01000067.1 GCA_900299045.1 Methylococcaceae bacterium | reverse complement strand
GCCATATTTGTTCATGCCTTGTGCATTTAAACGCAATCGCTCATCACCTCCCAAAACCAGTAAATCGGCTGTCAGCAAGCGTAAACTACGCGCTGATTTTAACGCGGCAAAAGATTCAGACATTAATTCACATTCCGTTGAAAGGGTAAGGCAATAATAAAACGTGTTCCTTCATTCACTTTAGATTCAACCGTTAATGTGCCACCGTGCTTTTGAATAATATCCGAATTTATCGACAATCCTAACCCTAACGCATGATCGTTTTTTTGGGTAGTGAAATGCGGTGTAAAAATTTTATCGACAATGTCATGATGTATACCATCTCCCGTATCCGCCACACTGATAATGGCTTGATCATACACTTTCGCTGTTGTGATAATAATCGTACCTTGATGAGGAATTGCTTGCACAGCATTTGTGAGTAAATTCAGTAAAACGTGCATCACTTCATTTAGATGGCATAAAACAGGCTCATTGAGCGCATAATCAGTTTCAAACGTAATACGATGTTTATAGGCAATCTCAAATAATTGCACTAATTCCATAATATGTGAATCTATTGACACGAGTTGCACACTACACGGCATCGAAAATTGTGCAAAAAAATGGTTCAATGCGCTGTTATCCCCCGTCGCTTGAATTGAATCAATAGCAACGCGCCCTAAGGTTACTGCTTGATGTGATTGCAGCAAATGCTGTTGTGCGGTATTTAACTTTTCTAATGTCTGCTGTACCTGTAAATTGCGCACTTTCGTTTCTTGCGTTCGTTGCAAAGTCAATTCATTTTCTAAATCAGCAAATTGATGCTGAAAGGTACGCAAACGCACAAGCATACGGTTAAACGCGTGTGTTACTTGCGCTACGCTACTTGACCCCATGACCTCACATTGCATTGAAAAGTCATTAACCCCTTCAATCATGTCCATGGCGTGCATAACATTTTGCAACGATGCAGCGTAGCGGTTTGCCATTACGTTAACGCAAATAATCAGTGGCAATGCAACCAGTAAACTACTTGCCGCCAAGGTTTCAATAAGCGCTGTCGAGGGCAATATTGTTTCGCCAAATTGATAAACAATTCCCGCGCCAATCCCTGCACAGACAATCAACATGGCAAAACTAAACAATAATGTTAAACGAAGAGAAAATGACAAGCGCGACATACTATCCAAGGCGTGTGAATGATAAAAAAGGGGAAACGCGTTGCTACATTTAGTAGCCTTCTGACGTAATTTCTAATTCGGATAAAACGGTATCGATGCGATGAACCTCTGAGGTTACCTCACCATTATCGTGCAGTTGAATAATACGATATCCAGGCGGCGCGGTATCCATTGCAAAATCAGTGCTGTTCTGGGTAAACTGAAAACAGGTTGAAGGCGTGCCAAATACAGCCACTTCACCGAACTTTTTATTCATTTCTTGATGAATATGCCCAGTGGTAATCACTTTAACATTTGGATAACGCGCCACAAGCGCTAAAAATTCATCACTATTTTTAACTTGCATCGTATCAAGCCATGCACTGCCACAAGGCAAACAATTATGGTGCATCGCAATGAGTGTAAAGAGTGAGCGATTTTCTTCTAAGCATTTCTCTAAAAAAGCTAATTCCGTTTGCTCTAAATAGCCTCCCTCACTTTTTAAAATTTGGCTATTGAGCACAACAAGTTGCCAGGGATCCAAAATAACGTGTTTTTTACAACTAACAAGCGACGTTTCTAACACGTCCTGCATCAAGGTGTAATCATCGTGATTACCAGGCAAGCAAAACGTGGGCAAATGATATTCTTCAATTTTATGCAAAATACGCTGATACGTTGCTTTGCAAGGCGATTGCGCTAAATCTCCCGATATGAGTAACGCATCGTAATGAATGGATTGCGTAAAAGCATGTTTTAGCACACGGTTAAAATAATATTCCGTATTAATTCCCAGCAACGTAATTTCTGGCGCGGGCAAAATATGCAAATCCGTTAATTGCAATAAAGATAAATGGGATGAATTCATCAATAAATTGGAAAGTTAAAGGGTTTTAAAAAGAATTTTAGAATTTCGAGCAGGATTATAAAGAGCTTTTAGTGAATTAGGTAAATTCTCTAATGCACATTGTTCAAATCCACGTTCAATAAACCATTGCGCTGTTTGCGTTGAGAGCACAAATAGCGTAGTTAAATTGGCATAGTTCGCTTGCTTTAGCGTCTGCGCGTAAAGACGTTGCCCACGCGCCGCCCCTTGATAATCCGCATGTACAGCAAGGCAAGCAAGCACACCGCAATGTTCTTTTGAATCAATATGCAGTGCACTGCAACCAATAATTAACCCATCGCGTGAAATAATCCAATAATCATTAATTTCCATTTCAATTTTTTCACGCGAGCGTTTTGCCAAAATGCCTTGGTGTTCTAGTGGCTTAATGAGCTCTAAAATGCCACCAATATCGCTAAGAGTGGCGCGACGACATATTTCGTGGGGGGTTGCGCTAATAAGCGTTCCCACCCCATCGCGCGTAAACAGTTCTTGAAGCAACGCCCCCTCAATCTGACGACTCAGTAAATGAACGCGGTCAATGCCGGCATGACAGCTTTCAATTGCTGCATTTAATGGCTGATACATACGATCAAGTAAATCATCGTTTTGTTGAAGCAACATTTGCGCTTCTTGCGTTGTTAGTTGCGCAATGGCTTGATTAGCCGCATCTACGCAACTCTCCTCCGTTAAAAAGATGAGTTTTTCTGCTTTGAGTGCAATAGCCACCGCTGTGGCAACGTGCTCTGCGGATAAGTTAAATACATCACCACTTGGAGAATAGCCAATAGGTGAAATTAAAACTAAATTATTTTGCTCAAGTTGCGCAGTAATAGCGGCACTGTTTATTTTACGCACCGCGCCCGTATGTAAATAATCGACACCTTCAATAACTCCGATAGGTTTGGCAACCACAAAATTGCCCGATGCTACGTTGAGCTCAGAATTTTCCATGGGAGAGTTAGCCAATCCCATTGATAATTGCGCTTCAATTTCCACCCGAACAAACCCCGCCGCTTCTTTAACACATTGCAACGCCACATCGTCTGTAATACGAAGGCGCCTATAAAAACGTGCAGGATGATGGAGCTTAGATAAACGTTCATCAATTTGTGGGCGAATACCATGCACAAGCACCAAACGAATGCCTAAACTGCTAAGTAAGGTAAAATCGTGGATTAACGTTTGAAAATTATCTGTTTGCAGCGCCTCACCGCCAAAGTTAATGACAAATGTTTTTTTCCTATGCGCTTGTATATAGGGTGATGAATCACGAAACCAATGGACAAAATTCGTTATCAAAAAACCTCCAACGCTTTTTTCACATTCGTTAAAACGCTTGTCCAATCACCTTTTTCGGGTTGGCGAAATAACCGCATACTTTTATACCAAACAGAATCGTCACGCTCTAAAAGCCAACGCCAATCCGGCACAGCGGTAATTAACGTCCAAACGGGAACATTCAACGCGCCAGCCAAATGTGCGGGCGATGAATCAACCGAAATAAGTAAATCCAAATTCGCAAGTAATGCGGCAGAATCCGTAAAATCTTCAATATGCGCACTGGCATCAAGCAGGTTCAACGGACTATTCAAACACCGCAAACGCGCTGTTTCACCCAGTTGCAAACTCACCCAAGTGATGTTTTCAAGGTCATTCAAGCACGCAAACTGCGATAAATCAATGGAGCGATTGGCATCATTTGAATGGACCGGATTGCCCGCCCAAACTAACCCTATTTTTTTATTACGATTTGTACCGGCTTGCACAAACCAATTTTTCCACCAAGCCACTTTAGTCGCATTGACGGTTAAATAAGGCACATTGCAGGGCACATTTTCAAGTGTTGTTTGAAACCAATAGGGCAACGCTAATGGAAACACCCAAAAATCGTAGGTTGTATTGTGTTGCTCACCGTTCTCTAATACGCGATCAATCCACGCGATTGTGTTAAATAACGCAACCAGCGGTTTTGTCACCAGCACCCACACGCTTGCCCCATGCGCTTTCAAATGCTGCGCATAACGCACAAACTGAATCATATCGCCAAAACCTTGCTCAGAATGAATCAGAATCGTTTTGCTTTGCAATGCTTGACCTTGCCACTGCGGCGCATTCAAATTCGGTTGATTAGGTTTGCTTGGGTTGGTATTTTGTGGGTGGTAGAACCATTGATATTGTGCCCAGCCTTCTTTTAATCGTCCAAGTAGCATAAGCAAAAGGGCGAAATTATAATGCGCATCAATAAAATGTGGATCAAGTGTTATCGCAATAGT
>OMIH01000066.1 GCA_900299045.1 Methylococcaceae bacterium | reverse complement strand
GCATCAAGTCTTTGATAATGGTTCACAAATTGTATTGCGTGGCAATGTTCAAGTTAGCAACAGTGCGCTTTTGCCGATTGAACGTTTAGCCGTTGGCGGGGTGAATACTGTTCGAGGATACAGAGAAAATGAATTAGTTCGCGATGAGGGGTTTAATAATAGCGTGGAGTTTCATTATCCCTTGCTTGGCGAACCTAATGCAAAGCAAGTTCTCTCACTGGTTCCTTTTGTCGATTACGGTGGCGCGTGGAATCAACATCAATCTGCTCGCTATTTGCTCTCAACGGGGTTGGGACTGAATTGGAAATTTGACCAATTTAATGCCGAATTTTATTGGGCACATAAACTCAACGCGCCTGAAAACAATCAACATCATGATTTGCAAGATGAAGGCATTCACTTTCAACTCTCACTGGATGCTTTCTAATGAAAATAACGCGTTTACTCTCTTTGAATGTGATGCTGTTAGCGTTTGCGCCACTGCATGCGGCAGAACTTGAAACCAATTTACAATACGGACTTGCTTGCAAACAACAAGGTCTGCTCTATCAAGCACAGCAGTCACTTGAGCAAGAGCAAGTCAACAACAACCCTGAGCAACGCACTCAAGCCATAGGAGAACTGGGCAGTATTTACCTGCAACTCCATCGCTATCGTGAGGCAAAGCCGTTACTCGAGCAAGCCGTTGAGAATACGCAAGGCTCAAAAAAAGCCTATTACGCTAACTTATTAGGTAATTTATACGCCTCTCAAAATGAAAGTACGCTATCCCAATCGTATTATGCCAAAGCACTCGCATTAGCAGAAAACGACCCACGTCTTCGCCTTCGTATCGCGTTAAATGCGGCACGCGCTCTCACACCGTCTGCGCATTTGCTGGCGCTAGAAAAACTCTCCAGCCAATTAGACAGCGTTTTGGATACCCAAGAGCAACTCCCCCTGCGTCTTAATTTAGGGGAACAAGCCCGTGCATTAGGCGGTCATGAGGGCGTAGCGCTAGCGTATGCGTCATTTGAAAAAGCCCGCGAACTGAGTGTGACACAATCCCCGCGTGCGCAAGCAGAAAGCCTTGATGCGCTCGCTTCACTTTACGAAGATCAAAAACGCAATGAAGAAGCCCTGCATCTCACTTGGCAAGCACTCTCACTCATGCAAAGCAGCAATGAGCGTGATGTATTATTCGATTTAGAATGGCGTCAAGGACGATTATTACGCCAGCAAGGACAAACAGTAGAGGCTATAGCCGCTTATCAACGTGCCGTTGATCATCTTGAGATGATTCGACAAGATATTCCCGTGGATTATGAAAACGGGCAATCGTCATTTCGTCACACGCTTGAGCCTGTGTATTTAGGTCTTGCGGATTTATTGCTCGAGCAAGCCAAGCAAGCCGTGGGCGACAATAAACAACCATTACTGCAAAAAGCACGCGATACCGTCGAGCTTATCAAGCAAACCGAATTGGAAGATTTTTTAGGGTCACGATGTCGCGTTGAAAGCGCGCGTCAAACTCAACTTGAACAAATTGACGCTAAAACAGCCGTGATATATCCCATTATTTTACCTGAACGCTTAGAGCTTTTAGTGGGCACGCATGAGGGTTTATTTGAATTTGTGGTGCCTGTAGACGCAGCGACATTTAATACACAAGTACAAAAAATGGCGCGTAATTTACGCAATAAATTACCCTCTACGCTTACGCAAAAACTCTACAGTTGGCTCATATCACCCGCAGAAGCGTTATTAACTCAGCAAGGTATCGACACCTTGGTATTTGTACCAGATGGCTCACTGCGTTTAGTTCCCATGGCAGCGCTTTCTAATGGTAACCAGTATTTAATTGAAAAATACGCTGTAGCAACCTCCCCTGGACTTACGCTATTTGACCCAAAACCTTTTGTACACAGCGATCTTCACGCCTTATTGCTCGGCATGAGCGATCCGGGGGCGGTGGTTGAAAAACTCTCTGAACCCATTATTCGTGGTTTTCTCAATGTCGATGCCAACGAAACGCAAACCAACACGCCATCTGAAGTGAATGAAAATTCACGAAACCTCTTTGATAAAGGGCGCGGTTTACGCGAATTAGTCAAAAAGAATCATGGCAATGTCACGCAACTGATGCGCTCGCCTGAATTTATGTCGGGGATTAAGGAGCAGTTAAAATTGCCGGGTGTTAAGCAAGAAATCAACGCGCTAGGAAATCAATTAACGGGCAGTAAATTACTGCTAGATACCGATTTCACGCTCTCACGTTTTAAACAAGAAGTCATTGCCTCGCCCTACCCGATTGTCCATATTGCCTCGCACGGTATTTTTAGCGCAAATGCTGAAAACAGTTTCTTAATGACTTATGATGAATTATTGCATATTAACGAACTAGAAATGTTGCTCAAATCCGATAAATTTCAACACAGTCCTGTTGAACTCCTCGCGTTAAGCGCTTGCCAGACAGCTGAAGGCGACAATCGGGCACCGCTTGGCTTTGCAGGGGTTGCACTCAAAGCCCATGCGCGTAGTGCATTGGGATCGCTTTGGGCTATTTCTGATGAAGCGGCTTATATGCTCATGACGCAGTTTTATAAAAATTTGGCGCAACATCCTGACATGACAAAAGTCAAAGCACTTCAGCAAGCACAAATCAGTCTTATCAAGCACGCCGACATGAAAAATCCTTTCTACTGGGCTCCCTTTATTTTAGTGGGAAATTGGCTATGACAATCTATCGCGCTTTTTTAACATTCAGTGTTTTTTTAATGCCCAGTATCAGCCACGCGCAAGCCGTCACTGATGGCAGCGTGGGCGCGGTGCAGTCACTCAGTGGTCAATTTACTGTTCCGCAATCGCTTGGTCGCACAACGGGCAATAATCTTTTTCACAGCTTTAAAACATTCAATATCAACACAGGTGAAAGTGCCACCTTTACCGGTGAAAATCACATTCTCAATGTGATTTGCCGCGTCACTGGCGGGGATGTGTCTACCATTAACGGAGCGCTACACTCTCAAGTAGGTCAAGCAAATTTTTATTTTATCAATCCATCGGGCGTTGTATTTGGCGCTAATGCGCAAGTAGATGTGCCGGCAGCGTTTCACGTTTCAACAATAGATAACTTACACTTTAGTGATGGCAGTCACTTCACCACAAGCACACCGGCAAATAGTTTAAGTATCGCCTCACCTGATAGTTTTGGCTTAACCGCACCGTCAAGTTCAAACAATAGCTTACTTGCCTTTAATGGCGCTGTAGTGCGTGTTAATGACGCGCAACAACTCGACCTTGTCGCAGGAAAAATCAACCTAAACAGTCAAGCCGCGCTAGTTGCCAATGAAGGCAATATGACACTGACGGCTCCGCAAATTGACATAACGAATGCAACCCTCTCCGCCAATACCAATAGCGCAAACAATGCAGGCAATATTGCAATACAAACCAATCAGTTATCCTTAACTGATGAGGCGAAAATTAGCGCAGATTCTAATAGCACGGGTAAAAGTGGTCTTATCACCATCAACGCAAAAGATACGTTAACCCTCCAAAATGGCGCGATGATTTCTTCAAATAGTCATGCGCAAGGTGATGGTGGCGGCGTTACCATCAACACACATACGCTCCATCTCGATGGCAAAAATACCACCGCCTTTACCGGTATTGCAGCAAACACGACCAATGCAGGGCAAGCGGGGCAAGTGAACGTACAAGCCTCGTCAGTGACTATCGAAAGTGGCGCGGAAATCAATTCCAGCACCTTTGGAGAAGGCAACGCCAACACCGTTACCCTCGTGGCGCAAGACTTAACCATCGATGGAAAAAACAACACCCAAGGCGCAACGGGTATTGGTTCTAACGCCAATCCCACTAGTACCGGTAATGCCGGAAATATTGCTGTCACTGCCAACACCATTCATTTAATCAATGGCGGTGAGATTAATTCATCCACGTCTGGTTTAGGCAATGCGGGGCATATTCAAGTAGAGGCAACATCCATTGCTATTGATGGGCAAAATAATCCAGCGCAAGTCACAGGCATTCATTCTGATACATCAGTGGAAACAGCCGGCAAAGGGGGTGAAGTCAACGTCAATGCCAACGCATTAACCATCGCTAATACAGGTACTATTGGATCAAATAGCTTTGGCAAGGGCGATGCGGGAGCGGTCAAAGTAGACGCTAACACCATTGATATCAACGGTCATGGCAGTGCAGATGACCGTTTTACGGGCATTTCATCTAATGCGTTTGCGCAAGGGGACGCAGGAAAAGTTAGTGTGAGCGCTGAATCGTTAACGTTGACAGAAAAAGGGCGCATCACCTCCAATACCCATGCTGACGGCAACGCGGGAGATGTTAACGTCTTCGCTAAACAAATTGATATTGATGGAAACAGTAACGGCACTTATACGGGAATTGCGTCCAATACTTATAGCGGCAAAGGCAACGCGGGTACTGTTGACGTTAATGCTTCACTGATTAACATCACGGATGCAGGACGTATTAGCACCAATACGCGCGGCAGTGGAAAGGCGGGAAATCTCACTATTTATGCAAATACGCTAAATATTGATGCGCAAAATAGCGACTATTTAGCGGGTGTTTCCTCTGCGGCTAGTCCTGAAAGTACAGGGCAAGTTGGTCATATCACTATTGTGGCTAATCATCGCATTGCATTAAGCAATGATGCACAAATTAGCATTCAAAATCGCGCAAATGTGCCAAATGGTCAGCAACCTACCGCACTAGGCGACATAACGATTACCACACCTACGCTATCCATCAATCATGGTCTAATTAACGCCCAATCCACTGACAATACGGATGCAAGCAACATTACGCTACATATCGCAAACGCGTTGAACATGCACTTAGGATCTATTAGCACACAAGCCAATACCGGAAACGGTGGTGCGATTACCATTAACAACGGCAGTGTGGTTGATTTGCAGCGCTCATCAATTACGACATCGGTAGCGTCTTCAACAGGCAATGGGGGAGATATTACGATAACCTCACCCGCGATGGTACTGGATAACGGGATGATTCAAGCTAATGCTTATAGCGGACATGGCGGCAATGTCCTTGTAAACGTTGATTCGCTACTTGCCAGCCAAAATCAGTTAATCAAAGGCGGAGCGCAACCGATTCAATGGCATTCAAATGTACAAGGGTTAAATATCATACAAGCCGCATCGCAAGTTGGACTGAGCGGTAATGTGAAAGTCACCTCACCACAACTGAATGTAAGCGGGGTATTGATAGGTCTGCAGACTGCCTTTTTTGGACGTGACTTACTGAGTCAAGATTATTGCAATGTCGGAACGGGAAGTTCGCTGATAGTTCGTGGACAAGGCGCATTACCTTCAAAGTCCACTGATTTATTGTATTAATTTTTGGTGTAATCTCAAAACGTGCTTATCTATTTCACACAAAATAGATAAGCACAACATGATATATATGGAATGGCTATATGGAATGACACTTGTTTAATCATTTCCCAAGTATGATGCCTTGCTGTTTGAGAAGATCGGTCATTTGGGGTGATTTTTGCTCTGCTAAGTATTGAACGGTATCGTACCAGTAACCTGCTTGCGCTAATTTTTCTACATCATTGAGTGGAATGGAGGTACTTTCTCTGCGAAAGGTTGCACTTGCAATGACATCATTAACACGTTGATTTGGATCAACGATGAGTGCAATCGACCAGCGATATTGCTCACCTTCTTTCAATTGTACATTTAAATTCGAAAGATTAATCGATTGCACACCCTCTTTTGTGACGGCTGGCAATGTTTGCTCGAAAATCGCTTCCCCTGTATCCTCTAAAGAAAGCGAAAACTCGATATTGTGATTTGGCAAAGCAGAAATATACCAATATAAATTCGGTGATGCCTGCGCTGTCAATGCCATTTGCTCTGGCGCTAATAATTCAATATTAACAGAGGCATTTTTTATTCCTCGTGTTCCGCCCCCCATTTGTGTTGCGGGGGCTCCCGACACGGGTGGTTTAAACAAAATAGGCGCACCTGCGCTGACTATGACGGGCAATAGCATTGATGACAGTAAAAAAATAATTTTAAACATAATAGAATTTTATAGTAACGGTTAATGAAAAAATGAAAGAACATCAATTTCATCTAAGAACACAAAACACGACATATTTTTGGCGTATTTTACTCCGAAAAAACCCTGTTCACCACGACAAAAAACGTTAAATTAATTATTTTTGTTTAACGTCAAAAAATACCCTGCTAACCCATTCACACAAGCGCTGTTACAATCCGCTTTTTAAACTCGCTTCGATAAAACCATCTAAATCGCCATCTAACACGGCTTGTGTATTCCCGACTTCATAGCCTGTGCGCAAATCTTTAATACGCGATTGATCAAGAACATAAGAGCGAATTTGACTCCCCCATCCAATATCCGATTTACTCTCTTCTAAAGCTTGTTGCGTTTCATTGCGTTTGCGCATTTCAAGCTCATACAACTTCGCTTTAAGCTGTTTCATAGCCGTGTCACGATTTTTGTGCTGTGAGCGATCACTTTGACATTGCACGACAATCCCCGACGGTGCGTGAGTAATTCGCACGGCAGATTCGGTTTTATTGATATGCTGACCCCCAGCCCCACTCGCGCGATAAACGTCAGTACGCAAATCAGCCGGATTAATATCAATATCGATATCATCATCAATTTCTGGCGACACAAATACCGACGCAAACGAGGTATGGCGACGATTACCCGAATCAAAAGGCGACTTACGCACAAGTCTATGCACACCCGTTTCTGTGCGCAGCCAACCGAACGCATATTCACCCTCAAAACGAATAGTGGCGCTTTTAATGCCGGCAACATCGCCTTGCGATTCTTCAATCAATTCGGTTTTAAAGCCGCGACGCTCACCCCAACGCAAAAACATACGCTCAATCATCGATGCCCAATCTTGTGCTTCCGTGCCCCCAGAACCCGATTGAATATCCAAAAAGGCATTATTTGCATCCATTTTACCCGAAAACATACGACGAAATTCCAAGTCCGCAACGTGCTTTTCATAAGCATTTACGTCATTGGCAACGGTATCCACCGTGTCAGCATCGTCTTCTTCGATTGCCATTAAAAGTAATTCTTCTGCATCGGCTAACCCCCGCCCCAATTCAATTAAGCCATTGACAACAAGCTCTAATTGTCCACGCTCTTTACCCAAATCTTGTGCTTGCTGGGGATTTGACCAAATATCGGGACTTTCAAGTTCGCGTAGGACTTCAATTAAACGCTCGTGCTTTGTATCAAAGTCAAAGATACCCCCTGAGCGCACCGACGCGACTGTTTAAATCCGAAAGTTTATTTTTAATGGGATTGATTTCTTGCATAGCTCGTTAAGAATAAAAAATAAATAGATAAAAAATAAAGTAACTTACACTTGCCACGCGGCTAACTGCGCATCATCATCAAAGGGTTTTACCGTCACTTCTTGAGTTGAACCGTCTTTTTGCGTCAACACAAGTGTGACGAGTGCCTCATTTTTGCCTTGCCCATAACGCGCTACAATGCTGGCAATGAGAGGTAAATCGCCTGCTACGGGGGAGCCATCAACTAAGGCAAGCGACCCCTTTAGCCCCTTGGCTTGTATACTCATAAACTCGTGGCGATAACCCTTCATAAAACGCCCCTCGCCTTCTTCACGCGAAATAATCAATTTAAAATGCGGCTTTGGGCGAAGATGCCTACCCACTTTAAGAAGCATAATATCGTCAAGCTCATAGTCTTTATGACCGTGCGCTTGCCATAAATCGACTAACTTGGCTGAATAATATTTATCTGTCAAAAAACAGCATCCGCCAGCGGGTTGGGCAAAATCGGTAAAACCAAATTCTTCTGCCATGGCAAATTGGGGTTTGCGTGAACGCCCCGTAATATTGCAAAGTGCCTCACGTTTTATCCAGCCTTCACGCTCTGGCAATGTCGCGTCTAAGTTTTTTGCACATAAGGGACGAACCAGTAAATCATCCGCACCGGATTGTTTTGAAATAATGGGTAATTTGAATTTATTTTGTGACATGGGACGTTGACCAATCACTTCACCCGTAATAATAAAATCAAAATGATTTTCAATCATCCACTGCTTGGCTTTATTAATCATAAAGATTTTACAATCCATGCACGGGTTCATGTTCGTTCCATAACCATGCTTAGGATTGATTAACACATTTTTGTATTCTTCAATCACATCAATAATATGTAATTTTATCTCTAACTGCTCGGCTGCCCACAGTGCATTATTGCGTTTGGGTTTTTCTGCGTGTTTATCTTTATCTCGAATGGCGTGCGTGTGCCCTTCGACACAAAAACCGGTAAAAAAATTAATTCCTTCAACATAAATGCCTTGCTGTTGAATCAATTTCACCGCAAGCATGGAATCTAATCCGCCCGAAATAAGCGCAACTGCTTTTCGTTGTATGGTCATGCTAAGTCCGCTTGCCGTTTGGTTAACAGCTGACAAAAATCACTTTCACATAACGGACGACTAAAGAAATAGCCTTGTACATCATCACACTCCTTATCTAGCAAAATATTTGCTTGCTCTATTGTTTCCACGCCTTCAGCGATAACGTTTAAACGTAAATTATGTGCCATTGCAATAATCGTTGAGGCAATCGCACTATCATCACTATTTGTCGTAATTTCTTTGATAAACGATTGATCAATTTTTAATGTATCGATAGGAAAACGCTTTAAATAACTCAGCGATGAATATCCTGTACCAAAATCATCAATTGATAAACGAATTCCCATGTCTTTGAGTTTATTTAAAGTCGTAATGGTTTCCTCTACGTTCGCCATTAAAACGCCTTCCGTAAGCTCTAACTCTAACAACTCGGCGGGAAAATGCGTTTCTTCTAAAATGTTCGCCACTTTATACAATAAATCGGGTTGTTTTAATTGCATACCCGATAAATTCACCGACATTGGCTGAATTTTCAACCCCATTTTTTGCCATGACACCGCTTGCATACACGCAGTACGAAGCACCCACTCACCTAACGCAATAATCAAATTGCTTTTTTCGGCATAAGGGATAAAAATCGCGGGTGAAATGCACCCTAATGTGGGATGATTCCAGCGAACAAGCACCTCTGCACCAATCAACTTTTTCGTTTTTAACGCGAATTGTGGTTGGTAATTGAGCGAAAATTCGTCATTTTTAAACGCTTGACGTAGATTCGTTTCCATTTCTAGTTCATCAAGCATTTTTTTATTCATTGTGTCGGAAAAATATTGATAATTATTTCGTCCCGACTCTTTAGCGTGATACATCGCCGTATCCGCATTTTTAATCAAAAGGTGTACACTCTCACCATCAATGGGAAATACCGTAATGCCAACACTGACCGACACAAAGACTTCACGCTCACTGAGCATAAACGGTGCACTTAACGCCCCTAATATTTTATTGGCTACGCAAGCCGCATTTTCACTCGACTGAATAGTACCCAAAATCACCGTAAATTCATCACCGCCTAAGCGCGAAACGGTATCGACTTCACGCACACACTGTTTTAAACGCCTTGCTACTTGAATTAATAATTCATCCCCTAATTGATGACCTAATGTGTCATTCACTAATTTGAAACGATCTACATCCAGTAGCATTAACGCAGATTGATGGTGGTTGCGTTTTGCCATGTCGAGTGTAAACTTTAAGCGATCAACAAAGTGAGTACGATTAGACAGTCCGGTAAGTGGGTCGTAATGTGCTAATTTTGAGAGTTCGTCTTCGGTGGATTTGTGCGCACGCGTATTACGCAATATCCCCACAAAATGCGTGATTCCCCCATTATTCTCTCTCACGCCATAGACAGATAATTGAAGAGGCAAAACGGCACTATTTTTACATTTAATCCATACCTCGCCATGCCATTCACCACATTTTACTAATTTCCGCTGAAGCGAAAAATAAAAATGCGTATCATGATGATGGGACGTTAACATAACAGGATGTTGATTGAGTATGTCGGCTTTATCGTATCCCGTCATCAATGAAAAAGCAGGATTAACATCAATAAACGTATAGTCAACAGTTGTGATAACCACCGCATCATGACTGTTATCAAATAGTGTTGTCGCAAGACGCAAACTGTCACAAATTTTCGTCGTGACACGAGCGCTTTCTTCGCTATGTGTTAAAGGCAACCCATTTTTGAACAAGGCGGTTTCATGCTCCGTAACACCTAAAAAAGCGCTTGTCTGTTGTGGTGGTGTATTAGACATTTCTGCAGACGGTATAAAAGCCATCTCATCCTCTAAGTCAATCAAGTAACTGAAATAAATTTAATTATTTGTAAATCGTATCATCAAACTGTGCAGAAAATAATCTTTCTATTCAATGACTTCGATGAACGTTTCACCGCTTTTAATCATACCAAGTTCATCACGAGCACGCTCTTCAATAGATTCTTGCCCCTTACGCAAATCTAACACTTCCGCATATAGCATCTCATTGCGGTGTTTTTTTTCTTCCACTTGTAATTTGACTTCATTCAAACGTGTTTGATACGCATTAATTTCATTGACGCTACCATCACCAAACCACAGACGGTATTGCAATTGAGCAATAATGACGAGAAGAACAATAACAATAATTTTCATTTTTTATAAATAGAGGAAAAAGGAAAAAAGGCTCACGTCAGAAGTTTCACTGAGCCTTAAATTCACAACCTACTTAAAAAGTTAAAGCATTTTAAATGCGCTACGTCCTGCATAAACCGCTAAACTGCCCAATTCTTCTTCAATCTTCATTAATCGATTATATTTAGCAATACGATCTGAGCGACTGAGTGAACCCGTTTTGATTTGACCGGTACGCGTAGCAACGGCTAAATCGGCAATGGTAGTGTCTTCTGTTTCACCTGAGCGATGTGACATTACTGCGGTATAGTTTGCTTTATGCGCCATCGTCACCGCTGCAAATGTTTCCGTTAACGTACCAATTTGATTCACTTTAATCAAAATAGAATTCGCAATATTTTTACTGATACCTTGCTGCAAAATTTTTGGATTGGTCACAAATAAATCATCACCGACCAGTTGAATGCGATGACCCAATTTTTCAGTCATTAATTTCCAACCATCCCAATCATTTTCATCAAAACCATCTTCGATACTAATAATAGGATAACGATCTACCCAATCCACAAAGAAATCAGCCATTTGCGCGGAATGATATGTTTTATTTTCCGAGGCTAAATTGTAAATACCATCGCTGTAGTATTCTGAGGCAGCCGCGTCTAAGCCTAAATAAATATCTTCACCAGCTTTGTATCCCGCGAGTTCAATCGCTTGTAAAATGACTTCAATCGCTTCTTCATTTGACGATAAATTAGGGGCAAAACCACCTTCATCACCCACTGTTGTCGCAAGTCCTTTGCTTTTTAAAACTTTAGCTAAATTATGAAATACTTCTGCACCATAGCGAATGGCTTCACGAAAGTTGGGGGCGCCCACAGGCAAAATCATAAACTCTTGTAGGTCAACACTATTATCCGCATGCGAACCGCCGTTAATAATATTCATCATCGGTACAGGTAAAATAAATTCCCCCGATGTATTCAATGAGCGGTATAAAGGCTGTTTTTTTGCATTAGCAGCAGCATGTGCGGTCGCCATTGACACCGCAAGCAGCGCATTTGCACCTAAACGGCTTTTCGATTCAGTACCATCTAACGCAATCATTTTCTCATCAAGTGCGCATTGATCGTCGGCGTCTAAACCAATCACAGCGTCACGCAATTCTGTTTGAACGTTTTTCACTGCATGGAGAACACCTTTACCCAAATAGCGCGATTTATCACCATCTCGCAATTCAATGGCTTCACGTTCACCTGTTGACGCACCAGACGGCACCATTGCACTTCCCATAACACCAGAAGCTAAAATTACATCCGCTTCCACTGTTGGATTCCCGCGTGAATCCAAAATTTCTCTAGCGCGTACATCAATTATTTTTGTCATAGAAGTGATCTCCAAAATACATACAATAAAACGTCAATAACACGTTGTGACGATAATGAATTTGTTTTTAATAAAAATTTTACATTAGGTGTATTTTACACTAAACGTGCCCACATATCGTATTCATCGGCGTCTTCGAGTTCGACTTGAACAAAATCTCCAACGTGTAAATGCACAGCGCCATCAATAAAGACTTGACCATCAATTTCTGGGGCATCTGCCTTACTACGCGCAACCGCACCTTCTGCGACCACTTCATCGATTAAAACCGTTTCAATACGACCAATTCGTTTTTGCAAGCGTTCAGCGCTAATAAGTGATTGATGCGCCATAAAACACGCTAATCGCTCTTGCTTGATATCATCTGGAATTTGATTAGGTAAATCATTAGCCGCAGCGCCATGGACGGGCGAATAAGCAAAACAGCCAACACGATCGAGCTGTGCTTCACTGAGAAAATCTAAAAGCTCTTGAAATTCACTTTCTGTTTCTCCTGGGAAACCGGCAATAAAGGTACTGCGCAGGGTAATATCAGGACAGATTTCCCGCCACGCTTTAATCCGCGCTAAATTATTTTCGGTTGCTGCGGGACGTTTCATTGCTTTTAAGATACGACTATTGGCATGTTGAAAAGGAATATCCAAATAAGGCAAAATCTTTCCCTCCGCCATTAACGGAATCACTTCATCAACGTGCGGATAGGGATAAACGTAATGCATTCGCACCCAAATACCAAGGTCACCAAGTGCTTTTGCTAATTCATAAAAACGTGTATTGAGAGCATGCCCTTTCCACTGATAGGGTGCATATTTTAAATCTACACCGTAAGCACTTGTGTCTTGCGAAACAACTAATAATTCTTTGACGCCCGCTTTTGCTAAATTTTCAGCCTCAAGTAACACGTCATCAATAGAGCGGCTCACTAAGTCACCTCTCATCGAAGGAATAATGCAAAACGAACAACGATGATTACAACCTTCGGAAATTTTTAAATAGGCGTAGTGATTAGGCGTTAATTTAACGCCTTGGGGAGGAAGTAAATCAAAAAAAGGTTGATGAGGTGGTGGTAAATGCTCATGAACAGCGTTTAGCACATCATCAAAAGCATGTGCACCAGTGACTTTTAAAACTTGAGGATGTCGAGCGAGGATTTCATTTTCTCGGGCACCAAGACAACCCGTTACAATGACTCTACCGTTTTTTGCTAATGCTTCACCAATACTATCTAAAGATTCTTCAACAGCGGCATCAATAAAACCACAAGTGTTTACTACCACTAAATCCGCATTATCGTAGCTAGGTGAAATTTGATAACCTTCACGACGCAACGACGTTAAAATACGTTCACTGTCAACCAATGCTTTTGGACAACCTAAACTAATAAAACCAATGTGAGGCGTACTCATAAATCAATCCACAAAAATAATGAAAAACGCCCTAATTATAGACTGCTATAAACGAAAATAGGCGTTATTTTCAAAATGAAAGCCAAAAAAAAAGCCCAATGGTAATTGGGCTTTAAGAGATAAAGAGCTTGGCGATTCCCTACTTTCGCATGGCAAAGTGCCACACTATCATTGGCGCTAAGCGGTTTCACTTCCGAGT
>OMIH01000065.1 GCA_900299045.1 Methylococcaceae bacterium | reverse complement strand
TTAAAGGGAGTTCATGCTGTATATGACCGAGCATCACTCGTTGCGCTACCAGACGATATGAGGCTTCAATATACCAAGAAAATGCAAAATTTATTACCGACACATACTAAAATTTTACTAGTTTCATTTTTTTATCATCAGCATGAAATGGATGGTCCGCCATTTAGCATAGATCAACAAGAGGTGATAAAATCGTTCGGTGGATGGTGCAATATAATACAACTATATAGCGAAGATATTAGCGACAAAGAGCCCCATTTTAAAGCAAGAGGTTTGAGCGTTATTTATGAAGAAATTTATTTTATTACTGTTGAAAATTAAAAAAAGATAGATCATGTAAATAGGTTATTGTGTCAATTAAAGATGAGTAGCAATCACTTACTCACTATTTTTAACAATAAATTCATCGTTATGTCCTTTTGAATTTTTTTGATTCAAGCAACTCTTCTAAATTTTCAGTTTGAGACAGAACATACAATAAGTGCCAATCTCTAGGTAATCGGTCTTTATTATTTTGAATAATATCACATTGTGCAACACAGACTATTTTATGCACATGACGCAAACCGCGTCTACCAATAAGCTTTGCCACATGTGTTTTTAGTCGCTTAAAAATATGTTCGTCTATATTTTTTTGCTTTTGTACTCTAACTAGAATATTTCCAATTTCTAAAAATGCCTCATCGGCTCGATGACCAGATTTATTAAATACTTGAAGATAACAAGTAATTTCATCTATTTCTTGCTGAAAATGTTTAATATAGAATTTATTTTTTATTGCATTGGTCATTTTTTACGATCTAAATCATATTCGATACATATTCATAGCGTATTGGTTACAACACATTTTGCCGTTTTAGTAGCAGATAGATTACCGGCTGTATCTTTTGCCCACAAATAAAGCGTTTTACTGCCCGTACTTGCTGTTGTATAGCTCGCTGGTTTTTGTGACATCCATTCTGCCGAAGCATTGGGCAGCGACGAGTTTTCACTTATTAAATACCCTGCAATAGCAATATTGTCCGTAGCGGTTAATGTGCTAATGGGAATGGTTAATCCATTATTTTTAGCAGGCACAATAAATTTACTTACCACGGGTTTTGTAGAATCAATGGTAATTTTTGATACACTCGGTTCAGATATATTTCCCGCCTCATCTTTAGCCCAAGCGTATAGCATCTTGATTCCCGCACTGCTAAAAGCATAGGATTTAGGCGCTGTAGTCCGCCACAGCGAAGATGTGACTTTAGGAATGTTTTTTGTTTGTGTCAGCATATAACCAGCTACAGCTTTATTATCTTTTACATCAAATGCGGTAATAGGAACGGTCAGTGAATTTATTATGGACGGTAAACGTAAAGCCGACACGCTTGGAGCAATTTTATCGAGTGAAAAACTGGCTTGTATTTGTTTGTCACTCGTCATTTTCACCTTGCAGCTGCCACCAACACAATCACCACTCCATCCATCAAACACAAAATTCACTGCGGGCATGGCGATCAGCTCGATTTCACTACCTAATATGAAATTCGCGGTGCAAACTAAACCACAATCAATGCCTAATGGACGACTGACGACCGATCCGCCACCGACTTTTGCTACTGAAAGTCTTGCCGTTTCAGTACTTACAGCGTAA
Source organism: Methylococcaceae bacterium (assembly GCA_900299045.1). Classification (GTDB taxonomy): domain Bacteria; phylum Pseudomonadota; class Gammaproteobacteria; order Methylococcales; family Methylomonadaceae; genus UBA10906. The sequence continues at coordinate 9,336 of OMIH01000065.1, read as the reverse complement.
TTAAACACGGATTTTCCACTTACTTTTGTTGCATCTTCATCTTTGGGTAAATAAGTTCGTACATAATCTACGTTGACGTTACTTGGCGAAACACTCACTCGCGTGTAACCTGTATTAGAAAATTTATCACCCGATAAATAGGCATCACTGTTATAGAGCGTATAAAAAGGATCGGCTGGCTCGGGCAGTGTTTGATAAATAACACCATCAAGCTCTTGTTTTACCCAAATATGGTCATGACCTTGAAAGAATATAGTGACATGATTATCGACCATTAAACTATGAATTGGTTTGACCCAACCTGGGCGATATTTATCAAATGACCAAGTTCCCTTGTTATCCTTTCCACCCCATTCATATGAATCCGCTTCTTCGATACCGCCTCGCCCTGTTCCAAGCACGTGATGCGTGAACACAAATTTATATTTTGCAGAACTCGTTTCAAGTGTTTGTTTAAACCATTTATATTGCGTTTCTCCTAATGTCACATCCCATAAATTACGCCCCCCTTTGGGATCATGAGTTGAACCAAATGCGTTGTCCACCGTTTTAGGTGAATGCCAATAGGGATCAATCACCACAAAAAGAGCATCACCCCAAGTAAACGCATAATAATCACGAAGTAGCCCGATGTTGGAAATTTTTTCACTGTCACCGGTATAAAAATCATCTGGCGCTGGCTGGGAATAAAGTGAATTACGCGCATTCTGCGCCCAAACTGCGACATTATTTGCAGTGCCATCTAAATTTGCCATAGAGGCTTGTTCATGATTACCGTTCACTAAAAAGACAGGTGATGTTTTTCCAATAAGACCAAAATAAGGGCGCTGCAATAAATAACGCTCTCTCACTTTTGCTGCATTTAATGTCGTGGCATCGAGTGTATCCACACTAAAGTCATCACCAATAGCAAAATAAAAATCTGGTTTGTCTAACGCCGCCGTGTTTAAAGTTCGCTCATAGAGAATTTCATCGAACTGCTTTTTAGCACGCTCTGGATGTGAATCGCCCTGAATAGCAAAAACAAAAGCACTACCAGGAAGTCGCGCTGTATGGAAAGTATACTCTGCTTGAGGTAAAAAATTGGTTTGCGAAGTTTCTTGAAACACGAGTCGATAATAATGGAGGGTATCATCTTTCAATTCGTTTAATGTAACCTCTAAAGGCGTGCCCATTTGCAATGTAAACACATCCGTTTTCTTATCATATTGACCAGATTCAACGCCATATTCGATATAAAGCCTGCCAGATTGATTGGCAGAAAAGATATTAGCCTTGATTGTGGTTGTCGTTGGAGAGCCTAAAATGACATTCCCTAAAAATAAATTTTCAGCAAACGTCTGAAATGAAATAAAAAACAAACCTATCAACAATATCGATATTTTTACACATGGTATTTTTATGAACATTTTTTGCATCTCTTTAAATTCAATTCTATAACGGAGCTGAAACTATACATTTTGCTGTTTTAGCTACTGATACATTGCCTGCTGTATCTTTCACCCATAAATAAAGCGTTTTGCTTCCTACAGTCGTCGTTTTATAACTATCTGGTTTTTGTTGTAACCATTGAACTGACGCAGCATTAGGCAAAGCGGCGCTTTCACCGATTAAATATCCTGCAATAGCAATATTATCTGAAGCCGTTAATGTGCTAATTGGAATCATCAAGCCATTATTTTTTGCTGGCAGGATGAATTTACTCACCACCGGTTTTGTTCGATCAATAGTCATATTTGCCATACTGGGTGGTGAAATATTCCCAGCCTCATCTTTTGCCCATGCGTAGAGTACTTTTACACTTGAACTGCTGAATGTGTAGGTTTTAGGTACTTCGCTAAGCCACTGAGATGAAGTCAATGATGGTGTGGTTTTTGATTGTGTGAGCATATACCTAGCAACGCCTTTATTATCTAAAGCATCAAAAACAGTAATCGGAATACTGAGTGAGTTCATAATCGAAGGTATCGCAAATTGACGAATAACGGGTGCCGTTTTGTCACTCACACTCAGAATTTTGCTAATTGTTTTACTCACTTTTGAGTTGCTAATAGTAAGCGACACTGTATAGGTATTTGGCGTAATATAACGATGCGTTGGATTCTGGATTTGGCTAGTTTGTCCATCACCAAAATCCCAAAGCCATTTGGTTGGATTTCCACTACTGTCATCATGAAAAACTACCTCTTGCTCAGTATTTGCACTTGTTGGCGTCACTGCAAAATTCGCCACTAAGGGTGATAAAATAACGGTACTATCTATTTGCCACGTATCATCAATTTGCGCATTTTGACGCAACGAATTTTCATTACTCGGCATCCATGATCTAACATAATCTGCGACAACATTTTGAGGACTAACTGTCACGCGCAAATGCCCCGAACTACTTAAAATAGTGCCTGAATTGTAATGATAACTTTTGGCTAAATTTGCACCACTTGAAAAATTCTTTGCGCTGGGTTGAGGCACTTCTTGATACACGATACCGTCTAATTCTTGCTTAGCATAAAGATGGTCGTGACCATGAAAAACCGCTGATACACCATAATGCACGAGCATGTCATGTATTGGCATTGACCAATTAGGTCGATTCTGTACAAAGCCTCTTGTTCCATCCGCATTTAAACCACCCCATTCATAGTAAGGAGCTGCTTCAATACCTCCACGCATTTGCCCATCTAATCCACCAACCAGATTATGAATAAACACAAATTTATATTTCGACTGACTCGACGCTAACGTTTTTTCAAGCCATTGATGTTGCCGATCACCTAACGTTAATGCCCATCCCTCTTTACCTTTAGTAACTGTGTTCCAATAAGGATCAAGAACAATAAAAAGTGCATCACCCCATTGCCATGAATACCATGAAGCGCGATGTCCACAACAAGGTTCAACAAAGGAATCACCGCCATAGAACGAACTGGGTTCAGGATTGAGAAAATAAGTTTGACGCGCTTTAGCGCCCCATATTGCCACATTTTGTGTGGATTGATTAGCCAGCCAACCGAGTTCACCATCATGATTGCCATTCACTAAAAACAAGGGTGAAGAATGCGACATGAGACCAAAATTATTTCTTTCATAAGCATAACGCGCATTCACTGACGCTTGATCCACCGGCATACTGACGGTGGCGGTGAATGCTTGACTGTGTTTTTCAATCATGAAAGTATCACCTAAATCAATATGAAAATCCGGTTTATCGAGTCGAATATTTCCTAATGTTTGTTGATACTGCGCCAAAATACTATTTTCATCTAAATGCGAATCAGCTTGGATGGTAAAAGTGAACGTACTTCCCGATGGTCGCGCTGTCTGAAACGTATATTCTTGACTGGTCACACTATTTGCTTCTGACGTATTTTGAATACGAAGACGATAGTAATAGCGCGTGTTCTCTTTCAAATTGTCGATATTAAAATTTAAAGGTTGACTGCTGCTTAGTGGTAATTCCGACGTTTTTTGTGTGTATTGATTTGGAAGTATGCCATATTCAATATAGGCATTCCCCTGTTGATTAGCTAATACGTTAAATTTAATGGAGGTAGCCGTGGGTGAGCCTAGTAAAATACTGCCGTCAAATTCTGCAGCCATCAGCAAACACGGCATGACAAGTAACATACCTATGCCCTGTAGCACCTGTTTTGTCATCATAAATCCCCTCTTATTTATTTTCAGTATTAACTAAAAAATTCAAGCTCAAAGCCAAATTAATCGAAAATGATTTCATTTTTGACTCATCAATGAATCTTATTATCGGCAACTTTAATGACAAAAAACGGGGAAGAATAATGACAATTTTGTCATTTTATGAAGTACGGAGGAGCGAATTATGAATTTAGCGGCAAATATATCACAAAGCTCACAGCACTTTGCTCAGTTGATACGTCAATTTTTCCATTATGGGCGTGAATAATATCTCGGGATAAACCAAGCCCCAATCCCATACCATCAACTTTTCGATTATGTGATGATTCACAGCGATAAAAACGTTCGAATATCAATTCAAGGTCCGCTTCAGCAATCCCTAATGATGAATTACTCACTATCACATTGATATGATTACTCGTTTGATTTGCTTCAATACGTATCCATCCATTTGGAATGTTGTATTTAATCGCATTACTCAATAAATTATGGAGTACTTGAATCAACAAATCGGCGTCTGCCTTCACCACCAAGTTTTCAGCAACCAATCCATCAATGGTTAAACTTGGCGCTAACATCTGAGCATCTTCAAGTAAATTTGCTAACATGAGAGACAAATCAACTTCGCACTTATTCAAACGCAGTTGCCCTGCATCAGCGAGTGAAAATAATAATAAATTGCGCACGATTGCGTCTAATCGCTGTACCTCATCAAGCATCAATGCTAAATCTTTCTGAATAAGCGACCCCATATCAGATTGAAATATTGCCCGTTCAATCTGTCCTTGTAAAATGGTCAGGGGTGTTTTTAACTCATGTGCGGCATCCGCAGAAAACCGTGACGTTTGATGAAAACTGCGCTCTAATCGCTCAAGCATCGAATTAAATATGTCAATAAGTTGTGAAAACTCCTTATCTTTATTTTCCAAATCGATTCGCTGTCCTAACTCCTTCACGGTTAAATGCGACATGGTAGTGGATAGTTTTCGAATGGGGGTTAAAACATATCCTGAAATAAACCAAGCACTTATGCCAAGTAAACCGAGCATTAAAGGAACGGAAAATAAAATAGCGTGATGAAAATCGCTTAACTCCGTATCGATAATTGCCATGTCAACGCCCATAGCCATCTTATCGCCAGTGGGCGTCACTCCAAGTCCCATTCGCCATGATTTGTGATCAACCTCAATGGTTATCAAAGTCAATGCCACTGATTGACGTTTTTTCTTTTGATGCGGATGACTCTCTATTTGACCAAGGGTATCATCAGTTTTTTGCGAATCACGCCATGGTAATTGACTGGGATCGACATTTTCTGGCCAATTAGTTGAGCGAAAGAGTTCAATTTGTGTATTTTCAACCCATAACGCGATTTGATCGGGAATGTATGCTCCCATTGATCGGCTGATATTATTTTGTTGACGTGACCAATGCTCTAAATCACGCCGTTTTGATAATTCACGTTCAATATGACTTCGGATATCGTTATCTAAATCAGCTATTTTTTCATCATAGATTCGCCAGCCAATAATGGCTATAAAACAAGATAATAAAATGCCTGTTAAGATCGTTATAATTAAAACCAACCGCACACGAAATGACATTTTCATGGATTCATGTCACATTTTTTAAAGCGATAACCTACGCCACGAATACTCTCAATGGGAGATTCATCGTCATTGACTAAACTAATTTTTTTACGGATACGCTTAATACACACATCAACTACATTCGTATTGGGGGCAAAATCATAGCCCCATACATGCGACATGATTTGCGTGCGGGTGAAAACTCTGCCTGGTGAGCGCATGAGATATTCAATAAGATTGAACTCTCTCCCCGTTAAACCTACGGATTGTTCGCACCAGTACACTTCCCGATGAATTCGATCCAGTCTAAAATTGCCTGAAACAATATTATTTTGTCTATCACCAGTTACTCGACGCTGCAACGCATGAATACGTGCAATTAACTCCTCCACAAAAAAAGGCTTTGCAAGATAATCATCTGCCCCTAAATTGAGCCCTTCAATCCTATCGCCGAGTTCATTGCGAGCGGTAAGTAGTATTACCGGTGTATTAATTCCTAATTTTCTGAGCGAACCTAATATTGATAAACCATCCCTTCCCGGCAACATAATATCTAAAACGATGGCACTGTACTCACGTGAACGTGCTTTTTGGAATCCCTCATCGCCATTGTCACAGCAATCAACCACAAAACCTTGCTCACGAAAACCACAGCAAACAAAATCCCTAATTCGCTTTTCATCTTCGATAAGTAATATATTCATGAATGAAAGCGCTATCTATTTATAACAACCATGACTTACATGCCGCCTAAATGCTTATTCGTCATAAAATCGGCTCGATAGCCAAAATAAGGCACTGAATTGATATTGCCCGCCCACGCACCTTTCAAAAGTACATTCACGGGTGTATTTTTCGCTTCAATCTTAAATCCATTACTATTCACATTGTAGGAATCAGGCAGAATCGCCACATGCGCATGATAGTGATAGCCAATACCATCATGATTATGTCCACCAAAGGCATCTAACGGCTCACTGTATCCCGCCATAGCGGTATCTTTATTTTTTCGATAACTACCAAATAAAGCCACGCCGTCATAGCCAAACCCAATTAAAGGGGGATGCAATTTATTCAAATAATCATTATCGTTGTAAAGTGTAATAATGCTTTGCCCCGTATTAAACGCATCCGAATGACAATGTGGACCCTCACCTCCCTGACCAACATGACACCCATACGTTGACAACTCACCCTTCCATTGTGACGGCATTAACGCATTATTTAATAGTGGAAATATAATAGAGCCGTCAATTAAAACACCCATTTCGGCAGTACTGGCATAATTATAATTATCATAAATTGGGCAAGTTGCAATGGGCGAGTTTGGCTCACCACAGTGACTATCTGTTACTAAATTAACCGCCCAATTATCACTCTTTGGAAGCATTGCATTGTCTATGACATTACTGACTTGACCGTAATCCTTCATAGGTATGCGCACAATGAAATACCCTAGATTCGAGTAGCGCGTCACTGGCGTTATTGAACTTCCTTTACCCAAAAAAGGCGGTCCGGGAATATCTAAAAGTCCCTGCGGTGATCCGGGAACCGTATAGGTCACCATTATCATGAAAGGATGAAAACGACCAGCCGCATCTTTTTCATTTGTGAAATAAACAAATGGCACTAATTTTTGCCCAGGAACGCCATCTGCAGGTGCCGCACTCGCTAACTTTCCTGCTAGCGCAGCATCTCTAAATGCAGTGTATAACGCGGGTGCATAACGCAGCTTGTCTCCTTGAGGTGCAAGATTAGTTGGAATTGTCGCTAAAAATTGATCAGCTGAGAGTTTAGTTTTTGCGTCACTTCCAGCAACTTGCACTTGAGGTCTGTAGGTCGTATTAATTCGGGTGTAAAACGCGGTATTACCTGATTCCACACTATCAGGATTAACATTAGAGGAATATGGCGCTGCTGGATTTGATGCGTAAGGCGTATTTCCTGGATTAAATCGACTCGGAATACCGTAATCATCAGACGGCGTATAAAAATACAATTTAGTCGCCAAAGAAGGCTGAGGCACTAATTTATAAGTATTTTTCAAGTAACTGACATAATATCCAGACCCTTTATTAGCAAAACTCATATCTTCTGTATAAGTGGCAGAATAAGTCACGACTGGTTTTCCATGGGCATCGGTCGTCGACTTTGGACTCAAATGGTATATATAGCGTTTTTCCGCGCGTAAAAGATGTGTCGATGAATCGTATGAAAATACGACGTAGCCATAAGTATTGGCAGTTTTGCCAAAATTATTTCGAAATTTTAAGATGTAACTGTCAGCTTCATCGGCATCCAAAGAATAATTAGAATGAAGATGTGAGTCTAAACGATAAAACCCCGAATTATCAGAAGAATTGGAAACCACTTGAATAAGCTTTGAAAAATACGCCCCATACGTTGTAGTGAAGGGAATGGTTCCAGATTGGGCGACATAACCTGTCATAGCATTATAGGTAGTACCGATGGACAAATAATTAGCCGTGGTACTCACTTTAGGCGATGTGGAAAGTAAATAGCGTCCACGATTGGTTGTCATGCCTTGGCTACTTATCGAGAATTTTGGCGAATAACTTTTTGCCAATATACTCGCATAACTCGCCGGTCCATAATAAGTATTCTTGGCGGTAATCGTCGTAGCTGAATAAACAGAAACACTCAATGTACTCAAATAAAAAATAAGAACCTTATCTATATATTTCATGTTCGTGTCCTAAATTAAATAACGTGACCATACCAAAAATCTATACTGGCGATTATGGTAATATGAGCTGCCCTTTCACCTCGTTGGCTTCTTTAAAAACTTTATATTTTTTTGCAACGTAAAGCGATAATTTTTTGTCTAAATCTAATTGCTCTATTTGTTTTAAAACCGTATCAATATCATCCCACTCTAAAGGATAGTCGGTCAATTTGTATTGCCACCACGCTATTTTGTTGAGTCTAGCTATAATTTTTGGAGAAAACCGCATTTTAATCACTTTTGCGGGAACACCACCTACAATCGAGTACGGCGCAACATTTCTGGTCACCACAGCACCAGCACCAATGACTGCGCCATCACCAATAGTTAACCCCGTTTTTATCTTCACGCCCGAGCCAATCCAAACATCGTTACCAATTGTTGTCTTTTGTATGACAGGATATTGTACTTTTTCAACCACTTTCGCTAATTCATCAAAAATATCACCGTAAATTATCGGGCTTGTTGTCAGCATTTTAGTGGGTTGTTGCGTTAAAATATGAACACCATCCCCGATAGAACAATAGCGCCCGATATCTATATTCAATAACCAAGCGCTACTTGCAACATGGGTAAAAGCTCCTATAAAAACATTCAGTAATTCACAATTACCATATAGCCGCACATTTTCTTCCATTACCACATTACCTTGTATTCCTGTATTTAGAGGAACAAGTAATGGTTTATTCATTAATTCCATTATGAGCCGTAAATATTAAATACCAACGAATTTGAATAGGAGAAGAGTTAAAACGCCTCTCCTATCACAATTAAAACAGGCTAAACAGCAACCAAAGCAGGATGTGCGTGGTGATGAACACCAGTCAATTCAATTTGCGTTGAAGTTGCGTCCGCTGTAGCAGTTTGAGAATCTGTATTTGCAGCATGAGGGTGCGACGTGTCAGATGGATGTTTTGCGGTGTGATCGACTTTAGGGGCGGATTGCACTGCTTTTGGGCTATGTATTTTTTTAGCCATTGATTTCTCCAAATTAACTAGTAGGACAGTGGGTGCGTAAAACACACCCACTCCAAATACCAAGTACACTATAACGACCTAAATAAACAATACGCGTTGAGTAGATGATAAATTTATGCCCAAGTAATTACATCTATTTAAAGACTCAACACAAAAACATTATTATCTAGCGTCGTATTCCATCGGCACATGGAACGATTTTTATGATAGCTCATCATAATGACAATAAAATGGGATATTCATGACAGTTTTGTCATCGTCTTATATCGTAAAATATAATTCAGCCGAACAGCTGAGAAAACACCAAACCCCCACCTGCCCACCATTCCCCCACCCCTTCAACCCAAAAAACCAGCCGCACAGTGTGTAACC
>OMIH01000064.1 GCA_900299045.1 Methylococcaceae bacterium | reverse complement strand
GTGTCTAGTCCTTTTGAATATAAACTAGCCACATACGATGTATCGGCAGTTTGTGTTTTGCGTTGCTCTAAAACAGCGGCAAGCTGTACTAATGTATCATTCATAACATGGTGTCAATATAAAAAATGGTGTTGGTTTTAATCGGTTGAGTTCAGTTGAATTAACTAATTTCGATTATTTCACATTATCGCGTACCAATCGAACGTAATTTGTGCCATATTTCACATCCGTGTGATGCTTTGCGTGTTCAAAGTACACCATCCACGCATAGTAGGTATTGCTGTTATGGGGTGAAGATGTCCAAAACCAACCCTTAGGTACATTTGGAAAGGCGGTGGTATTTAATACAGGTTGTCCACACGTCAAATCAACCATCGATGTCAATTCTTTCAAGCTAGGCACTCGCCAATCTTTAAAATTGGCAAATCCAGTTTCATTGATAATTTTCGCCTGCTGTAGAGAATGTTCATAGGTAAATGTTTGACCCGCACCGCTACAATCAGCGCCACTCTGACCAATACTGCATTGCATCCACATCAACTTCGCTTTTTTATCAGTGACCGTGCCATTGGGATTAACGGTAAACTTCGATTTAAGTGTTTTGCCTTCACACGGCTTCACTTCTTCAGGTTCACCTTCTTGGCTGTCAGCGGCTTCTTCTGCTTTCGCCTCTTTTTTCATCTCAGCAATAGGCTCTGCTTTTTTTGCCTCAGGTTTAGTGTCCGCTTGCGCAAACGGCGACAATAAAAAAAGGCACAACATAGGGGATAATTTCAGAAAATAAGACATAACGTGCTCCAAATACAAATAATTAGGCTATTTTTTTATTGCCGGTAAAATACGTTCTTGCAAAAGCTGCTGAAATTCATGCAACTGAGAATACATTCCACACGCCTCAATTACATAATTGAGTGTACGCGGAATGGACGCTAAATAATCGGATTTGTCATCACGCAAATGCAATCGTGCAAAAATGCCAATCGCTTTCAAATGACGTTGAATCCCCATTAAATCAAACCAACGTCTAAATTGCGCGAAATCCACATCCACAACCTGCGCCTCAAGAAGCAGGGTAAAATAGTCGCGTAGCCACTCTTCCACTTTGTCGTGAGGCCAACTCACATAGCAATCTTTAAGCAATGACACCACATCGTAGGTGAGCGCCCCAATGACGGCATCTTGAAAATCTAACACACCTAAATCACCGCTAGGTAATACCATCAAATTGCGTGAATGATAATCACGATGAACAAATACCTTTGGCTGCTCAAGTGCCGTTGAGATGAGTAATTGTTGGACATTTTCCCACAACACGGGCGGTAATTCATCGTCTAAATAATGCTCAACAAACCATTCTTCAAATAAAGCCATTTCGCGACGTAATAATTGCGCATCATACGGCGGCAATTCTGCTTGCAGTAGCGTTTGATTAGTATGCAGCGGCAATAGGTCGCTTAACGCCCGGCGATACAGTTTATCTACCGTATCACTATGCAGCGCATCAAGTAACCATTGCGAACCAAAGTCTTCAAGTAAAATAAAACCTTCTTCAAGATTGTATTGCAAAATGGCTGGCGTATTCACATCAGCTTGTTTAAGTAACGTCGCTATTTCAATAAAAGGGACAATCGCTTCTTTATCAGGCGGTGCGTCCATTGCAATAAAGGTGCTGTTTTCAATGACAACGCGAAAATACCGCCGAAAACTAGCGTCGTTTGACGCAGGTTCACACGATGAAACCGGCAACAAACAATCGTTTTCAAGCCAATCAAGCAGGGTTATTATTCTTAAATCATTGGGTATCATGTCGTTATAGTTAGAATGCTATCGCAGAATTAGGTTAAAATAGGAAGTAAAGCATCGTCGCATTCTATTCGATTTGCCCTTCATTAGGCTATTAAACTTCAATTACTCACTATATGCAGCATCGTTTATTTTTACTTTTGGTATCGTTATTTCCTTATACAAGCCTTGCCGCAGAGAAGTCTGCCGCATGGAACTGTGCGCAAAGCAGTGATGGCAAAGAATGGGTGTGTAGTGGTGGCGAAAATAAACCCTCGTCAACCGAGGAATCGCCAGACACCATCACACCAAGCAAACCGCTTGATACGCTAAAAGCCGCGCCAGTTGCATCCACACCATCAATTGAAAATACAACGACCACCGCACCCGCTCAAACAGTTCCCAGCGTAAAACACGTTGAAATGGCAACCGATGCGCCCATTTCTGCACCCCCATCAATCACGCCACAAAAAACACATCAAACGCATGATACATCGAATCTCGCTTCTGAAACAGAGGCAGAATGGGAATGTAGCGCAGGGCAAAAAAACAATCAATGGGATTGCCAAAAAACGCAACCTACCACGCTTAGTGAAAATGCGTCAGAAACGGCTATTTCTACGCCTAAAACAACAAAAAAATCGCCTTTTTCTCAAGGCGTGAGCATGTTACCTAGCGCGTTTTCCGCAAAAGAAGAAGACACGTTCGATGTACTAAAATCACAATTAAAAACTGATCCATGGCAGCATTGCACCAATCCGAATGCCCCCAAACCTGTTTTCACTAATACCAAAAAATTGCGCAATGATGCACCCATTGACGTGCAATCAAATTATTCAGAAATTTTTGATAACGAAATTAGCAGCTATTTTGGCAATGTCGTAATTAAACATGCTGATCAACAGCTTTCCTCAGAAAGTGCCAATTATGACAGTGTTGCAGAAACGCTTGATGTACACGGTGATGCGTACTACAGTGATGACGATTTATCGGTGCATACCAATGCCGGTACCTTTGATTTAAATAGCGATCAAGCAAAATTACGCGACGTGCTTTTTATTGCACCGAGTGCCCCTTTACGCGGACGCGCTCGTTCGGTTACGCGTGAGAGCAAAATTATTTCACGTTATCAAGATGTTGCTTTTACCAGTTGCCCAACGGGTAATCAAGATTGGGCAATTCACGCCTCAGAGCTCAACATCAACAAAGAGGAAGGCGAAGGCACCGCAAAAAATGCGTGGTTGGAATTTAAAGGCACCCCCGTGTTTTATTCGCCTTATATGTCTTTCCCCACCGATAGCAATCGAAAATCCGGTTTTCTCGCGCCTTCTTTTGGCAGTACACAGCGCAGTGGATTTAACGTAAGTGCGCCTTACTATTGGAATATTGCGCCCAACTACGATGCGACATTTAAACCACGTTACTTAACAAAACGCGGCATTCTGCTTGCGGGTGATTTTCGCTATTTAACCGAGTCATTACAAGGACACACCAACCTTGAAGTGCTACCCGATGATTATTTAAGGCAACATCAACCACGTTACTTTGCCTCCGTAAAAAATACGACGCGCTTTACAGATAAAGTACACGCAAATATAGATTTAAATTATGTATCTGATAAAAACTATTTTGCTGAACTAGGCAGTGCGCTGAGTTTACCCAATTTCAGTTATCTCAAAAGCCAAGCAGATGTCGGTTACTACGGTGATATGATGAATGCGGTTGCTCGCGTTGAAAATTATCAATCTATCGATAAATATTTAACAGGCAACCGATTGCCGTATCGTAAATTGCCCGAAATTGATATCAATTTTAAACATGACTTTAATCAACTTCCTGTGCCCGTCAACGTGGCGTTGAATAATGAATTTGTTTATTTTCAACACACCAGTTTACTCAACGGTCAACGCAGTAACGTAAAACCGTCCATAAGTATGCCACTGCAATCGGAAAGCGCTTATGTAACGCCCAAAGTGTCATTGCAATACACCAATTATTTCTTGAGTGATCCTCTCATATCAGGTTATTCATCCCAAATTTCACGCACATTACCCATTTTTTCAACCGATACAGGCATGACATTTGAGCGTAACGTGAATCTGGGCGGCAACGGTTTCTTAAATACGATTGAACCACGGTTGTTTTATTTATATATTCCACGCGAAAATCAAAAAGATATTCCTATTTTCGATACCTCTGCTTATGATATTTGGTTTAACACACTATTTCGTGAAAACCGTTTCAGTGGCTTAGATCGTGTGCAAGATGCAAATCAAGTCACTATGGCGGTGAGTTCACGTTTGATTGATGCGCAAACGGGCAAAGAGCGTGCTAAATTTAGCTTAGGAAATATTGTTTATTTCCAAGATAGAGAAGTACAAGCACCGTTTTATATTCAAAAAAATGATCTCAACGGCAAACCCATACTCGAAACCTTTACTCCGCCAACGGAAACAGGACGTTTTTCTAACGTCATTGGCGAGTTGAGCGCTCAAGTCAACAATCATGTTGCCATTGATTCGGGAATACAGTTTGATCCTTATCAAAATGAGATTAGCCGCGGTAAAGCCATACTGCATTTAACTCATCAACCAAATGAAATTTTGAATGTCGGGTATCGATATCGGAAAATTTCACCGACCATTATTCCAAATCGTGCCAATGACATTATTCAAAGTGATATGTCTTTCCATTATCCTATTTATGATAATTGGTCTGCCATTGGTCGGTGGCAATATTCGCTGTTGTATAATTCAACACAAGAAAGTTTTCTAGGCATTGAAAAAGAAAATTGTTGTTGGCGTTTTCGCGTCGTTGGGCGACGCTATGTCAATAATTTAAATGTCTTTTCTAATGGTGAAGATGTACAGGGTGTTAGTCAAACGGGCATTTTCTTCCAAGTGGAACTCAAAGGCTTAACGGGTATGGGTGAAAAATTAGACACCTTCCTAGAACAGAATATTTATGGTTATCGAGCAACACAACAATGACATTTTTGACCAACTTTAAAAAAAATCAACAACGACTTTTCCTTTGTGGCGCGTTGTTTTTTCCAGCGATAACTTCAGCTGAAATTTTAGACAATATGATTGCTATTGTTGAAGATGACGTCATTTTAGAAAATGAGCTGGAAAAAGAAGTGTCCACCATTGAACAGCGCATTACCGCCAGTAAATCCCCCATGCCACCGCTATCTATTCTTCGCAGTCAAGTATTAGAGCGGATGATTATGGATAAATTGCAACGCCAATTAGCCGAAAAAGCGGGTATTAACGTTAACGATGATATGTTAACGTCCTCGGCAACCGATATTGCACGACGAAATAATATGAGCCTAGAGGATTTTCGAGTTGAACTTGATCGTCAAGGCATTAGCTACGCTAGTTTTTTAGATAATATGAAAAACGAAATCATTTTGAACGAATTACGCGGACGTGAAATTGGCGGACGCATCAAAGTGACAGATCGTGAAGTGGAACATTATCTCGAAACGCAAGGCAAAGTGGGCGATGATATGGTGCAGTACCATTTAGGTCATATCTTAATTTCACTTCCTGAAGGTGCGTCTTCAAGCGCCATTCAAAAAGGGCAAAATAAAGCCGAAGAATTAGTTAAACAATTACGCGCAGGGCAAGATTTTTCGCAAACAGCCATTGCTGAATCAAACGATGGTAATGCGCTTAAAGGCGGTGATTTAGGCTGGCGTACCATGCGCGATATGCCCACCCTTTTCGTCAATGAGGTGGGTAAATTAAAGCAAGGTGATGTGTCTGAGCCGTTGCGCAGTCCAAGTGGATTTCATATTATTAAAATGATTGAAATCAAAGGGCTTGATAGCGCTCATACCACGGTCAAAACAAAAGTTCGCCATATTTTAATTAAAACCAATGAATTGGTGGACGATGCCGAGGCAAGCAAACATTTGCGCGAATTAAAAGAACGCATCGCAAACGGAGACGATTTCGCCACCCTTGCGCGAGCACATTCTGACGACAAAGGCTCTGCTATTAAAGGCGGCTCTTTGGATTGGGTAGACGCCGGGGCATTGGTCAAGCCGTTTGAGGAGGCAATGAGTAAATTAAAAATAAATGAAATTAGCGAGCCGGTACAAACCCAATTTGGTTGGCATCTCATTCAAGTGCTGGATAGAGAAAATCTCGATAACAGTGCTGAATTTAAAAAAAATCAAGTGCGTGATGCCATTCGTAAACGTAAAATTGAAGAAGAAACCGAATTGTGGATGCGTAAATTGCGTGATGAAGCGTTTGTTGAAGTCTTCCAAAATCGTTTGTAGTTCATTGCAGTTATGGTAGAAATTAATTCTTTTGATGTACTCACGCATCAGCTGCGAACCATTCTCAAGCATCGGCATCTCGATGGAAAGCGCAATGCTGCCTTACTGTTAGCCACAGAACTTGAAATCAGCCCACTTGATTGCGCCGCTGCATTGCTGTCACTCAAATTTGAAGGCGAAGTCATCACGCCACCACCGCCTAATTTTTCAGCACAGCAGCTTGAGCCCATCGAATTGCCGCCGATTAAAATGCAGCGTTATCGCTTAGATGTGGGTAAAAAACAAGGCATTGAATTAGAAAGCCTTAAAAATATGCTGGTTGAAGAATCTGGCGTGGATCGCAATAATATTCAAAATATCAGCATTCGCAATGATTATACCTTGCTAGAATTGCCCGATGAGATGCCATCGGATATTTTTCTGCATTTAAAAAATATTCTTATTAACGACTTTAAGCTCAATATCACACGGTTAAAAGTGCGCAAATCCACACCTAAATCCAATAATAACCGTTTTCGTCGCAGACACGCCTAAAATAGTATGCCTAGCATTGAGTATATTAACAAACCCGAGCAACTTGAGGCATTGTGCCAACGCATTAACAAGGCACCTTGGATTGCCGTCGATACAGAATTTTTGCGGGAAAAAACGTATTACCCCAAATTTTGTTTACTCCAACTTGCCACCCCTGACTGGGTCGCGTGCGTTGATCCAATTGCACTGCCAGCGTTAACCGCGCTATTTGATGCAATTTATAATCCCAATGTCATCAAAGTATTTCATTCTTGCCGTCAAGATTTAGAGATTTTTTATCAAATTACCGGCAAATTACCGTCGCCTATTTTTGATACACAAATTGCCGCCCCTCTGCTTGGTTTTCAAGATAATCCTGGGTATGCGCTGCTTGTTTCAAATTTCTTGAATATTAACTTAAATAAGGCGCATACTCGAGCTGATTGGAGCTTTCGACCTCTAAGCCAAGATGAAATTCAATATGCCGCTGATGATGTAATTTATTTATGTACCATCTATCAGCGCATGGTGGAACAATTAACGCAACTGGGACGAATCGATTGGTTGCGTGATGATTTTGCGGCACTTGAAAAAACCGAGCTTTATGAAACAGATCCCAAAGACGCATGGTTAAAAATCAAAGGTAAAAATAAATTAACCAATAAACAACTTGCCATTGTTCAAGCCGTAGCACACTGGCGTGAACATACCGCACAAACCGAAAATCGCCCCAAATCATGGCTACTGCGTGATGATTTATTATTCGATATAGCCAAATTGCAACCCGATTCAATTGCCACCTTATCAAAAGTGCGTGGCATAAACGAGCGCGTTGTAAATTATTATGGCAAAGAATTATGCGCATTAATTAAAGAAGCACAGAAAAATACCGCTCACGCATTGCCTGTTCAAGTCAAAAAATTAAACAATAAAAATCAGCAACACGAAGCCATTATCGATATTCTGTTTGCGCTTGTGCGTATTCGTGCTGAAGAAAATTTACTCAATCCCAGTATTTTAGCTAGTCGTCATGATTTAGAAACCTTACTTGCCGGTGATGATGCCGAGTGCATTTTGCTCCATGGGTGGCGGTTTACCATGGTAGGTAATGAACTGCAGCAATTACTACGTGGTGAGCTACAATTAAAAATTGAAAATGACTGTGTGCGTTTTATTGCGTCATAGCGTGCTTAAGCATACTCGCTTTTATAAACGATCAAAAACAGAGCCATTTGAAGGGGTGAAAATTTTGTGATAAAGGCGCGTGGCATATTCATCGGTATCCCCAGCAATATAATCACAAATAATACGACGCTTTGCACTTTGCGTGTCTTGACGTTGGTATTTATCATAATGCTTTTTTTCGAGCAAGCGTTGAGGATTACTATCCATTGCCTCAAACAAACGTACAATCATCTGTTGACCTTTATAGACGAGCGTTTGCACTTCGGGAATCTCAATAACGTGCGTTGCAACAATACACTTTAACGCGGTCAATTCCGTACATAAGTTCTCTGGCATCATGGCGTTTAAATCAAGCAATTCATGTTCAAATACGCCTTGCTTTACTATCTCAATTTGACTCACAAAATAATTGACTAAATAACTAATCGCTTTTTTGCGTATGCGATTTTTTCCCGAAAATAAATCCTCACTGATATTTGCCACTACCCCACCGCGCTGATAGTTCGGGAAAGAATGATTGATTTTATCAATCACTTCGTGTTGCCACTGTTTTTGTGTTATTAATTGGAGCGCGATGGCATCTTCTAAATCATGAATACCGTACGCGATATCATCTGCGAGTTCCATAATCGACGTATCAAAACTTTTAAACTGCGTTTTATGATGCCCTGTCGCTTGATTTAACGTCGTAAATCGCTTGACATCTTCACTCGAAAACGGTGCGACAATCCATAAAAAATAAGCACTATCACAATCAAAAAAACTGCATTTAGGCGGTTTAAACGAATCGATATTTAACGGTGCTTTTTCTTCATCATAAATCGCATGATTGACCACCTGTGAATAGGTCGCTGGATATTTGATTAAACCAAGCAACGTGCGTCGCGTTAAATTCAATCCATCATCCTCGGAATACTCACCGAGTTGTGTACAAATACGCATCGTTTGTGCATTACCTTCAAATCCTCCGTCATCACGCATCACATAATTTAAGGCAACTTCCCCACCATGCCCAAAAGGTGCATGACCAATATCGTGCGCAAGACCAATCGACTCAATCAAATTTTGCGAGGGAATAAACGTTGCGTAATCGGTATGCCGATATTTTTCCTGTAAATACGCCACGATGCCGCCAGCAATTTGTGCGACTTCTAGCGAATGCGTTAAACGCGTGCGATAAAAATCACTCTCCCCTAACCCCAATACTTGCGTTTTACCTTGCAAGCGTCTAAAAAATGCCGAATGAATAATACGCGCTCTATCACGCGCAAAATCTTCACGTTCTCGACTTGATGCCGCTTGTTGTCGGGCTTGCCATAGTTGATTGATACCGATATTACTCATTTTTTATTTTTTTCCTTTCTTCTTTAACCACGCTAGTGCTCCCAAACCTGCCCAGCGTCCGGTTGCAAGGCACGCTGTGAGTAAATATCCACCGGTAGGTGCTTCCCAATCCAGCATTTCACCTGCACAAAACACGCCCTCCGCACCACGCAGCATGAGTGTTTTATCGAGTTCGCCAAAATCCACTCCACCCGCTGTGCTAATCGCTTCATCTAGGGGACGTGTCGCCATAAGCGTTAATGGTAGGGCTTTGAGTGCGTGGCAAATTTTCTCTACCTCATTCATTTCTTCTTTAGAAAGCACTTCTCTAAGTAAACCCGCTTTAACACCGTCAACGTTTAATTGTTTTTTCAGATGCGTTGACACACTGCGTTTGCCACGCGGCTGATTGAGTTTGCTGACAAGTTGCTCAAATGTGTGATGGGGCATCAAATCAAGACACATCACCGCACTGCCCTTGCGTGATATTTCCTCGCGCAAAAGCGCCGATAATTGATAAATCAAACTGCCCTCAACACCGGTTTGAGTAATGACTAATTCGCCCATTTCGTTAAATGTTGAGCCTTGTGAATCACTCAATATGGCGCGTATGGATTTGAGCGGCTGCCCAGAAAAGCGCTCGAAAAAGAGTGACGAAAAAGGCACATCAAAACCGCAATTTGCTGGCTTGAGCGTTTGCACTGCAATGCCTCGTTTTTGAAATTCAGTCGCCCATTGACCTGTACTGCCAAGACGCGCCCAACTGCCCCCACCTAGTGCAAACACCACTGCATCGGCATCAATGATTTTTTCGCCTTCGGGGTGATAAAACAGCAAATGACCTTGTGCATTCCAGCCAATCCAGCGATGTCGAACGTGAAAATTAACGCCCTGCCCACGCAAACGATGTAGCCACGCTCTTAGCAATGGCGCGGCTTTCATCGTAACGGGAAACACTTTTCCCGATGACCCAACAAAGGTATCAACGCCAAGCGCCAACGCCCAAGCACGCAAATTTTCAGCCGTAAACGTATTTAACATAGGCGTTAAATTTTTCTCTTGCGCGGCATAACGTGATAAAAATATATGCCAATCTTCAGCGTGCGTGAGATTTAAACCACTTTTACCCGCCAT
>OMIH01000063.1 GCA_900299045.1 Methylococcaceae bacterium | reverse complement strand
GGGCGAATTTTACCTTTTTATGCCGGATTATTACCCAATGAATTTATCGCATTGGTGGATTTTGCCTTTTTACCTGCATTAACCTTGGTAGTAGGCAGTGCGTTAATTCAAGCCAAAAATTACCGAAATTTAGTCTTTGTGGGTTTACTGAGTTTATTAACCGTGGGCAATGCGTTCATTCATGCGCAGATGCTTGGTTTTTCCAGCACGAGTGCAACAATAGGCATCAATATCGCTTTGGCGACCATTGTCTTAATGATTCTCTTTATCGCAGGACGCATCTTCCCCTTTTTTATTGAGCGTGGCTTAAAAGGCGTCATTGTGCCGCGTAGTCCGATGCTGGATTATTTATCGGTGGGTAGCGCCGTTGTTTTCTTTGGCTTGCAAGCAGTTATTGATTCAGGTGTTTTTCTAGGACTGGTGGCGCTCATTACGGCGGCATTCAATGCGTGGCGATTAGCGCAATGGAGCATTTATAGAATCAGTTTTGTCCCCTTACTCTGGATTTTATATCTCGGCTATTGCTGGTTAATTGTCGGCTTTGTGTTAAACGCATTGGCGGCATGGAGTTGGGTATCCCCCTCACTTGCCCTGCACGCGTTCACACTAGGTGGTATTGGCACGTTAACGCTAGGCATGATGGCGCGTGTGTCTTTGGGACATACTGGCAATGCACTCAAAGCGTCTGCGCCTATAGTGGTCGCTTTTGTGTTAATCAATCTCGCCGCCTTCTTTCGCGTTGTGATGCCGTTAACATTTAGCGCACAACAAAATGTTCTCTTTTATTTAGCGACCCTTTCTTGGTTGGGCGCTTTCGCGTTATTTGTTGCGATTTACTCACCACTTTTAACGAAAAAACGGGCAGATGATCAATAAATCAGCCAAAAAAAGCACTAATTGCCTTTTTAGCGAAAACAAAATACATCATAACTTATTGTATTTATTATTATTTGAAGAGGACACTATATTTTTTTGGAAACAATCTGTTTTTTAAATAGACATAATCGTATTTTTCGTTACAATACGCTCACTTTCGCAAGAAAGTGCTTAGGTAGGTAGCTTTATTAGAAGCTAAATAACAATAATAATAAATAGTAGAAATTTTCAACTTGAGTCGATGTCGCTGGGAAAATTGCCTAGTACGATAAGATAATAATAAAAATAATTACTCAAGTAGCCCGCTTTATGCGGGCTTTTTATTGCCCGTTAAAAAATGCACCGCAACCGCATTGGTCGGATGTATTTATCGTGTTAGAATGACCATGTAAAAAAGTCAGAAATTATCAATACCGCTTTATTCTTCAACAATAACTAAAATCAATAAGGGGTACATCATGGGACCGTATTATCGAGCTACATCGCAGGGAACCGGTGCATTATTTGAAACATTTTATGATCATCCTATACTTATAGGACTTTTTGTTTTAGGTGCTGTTGGCATTGGCACTTATTTGTGGTTTCGCGCACAGTGGAAAAAAGATATTGAATAACGCAAAACGCCCACCTCAACGCATCTATGTCGCGTTAAGGTGGGCGCTTAAAGCTATATCAGCCATTAAATGAGATGTGCATCAACGGGATGTGTATTTATGCCAGTTAATACGACGTGTGGTGCGCTCTCATTCACTGAGTTAGCTGCCGTATCAGCGATTTTCATCGCCTGTTTAGAAGGAATCATCATTTCATCATCCATAGGGGCATAATCTATCAACTGAGGGAAACCAAGATTGACAGTAGTTTTTAATGTAGTCACTTTCGGTGCTGATGCGGTGCCGTTATTAGCGGCATCCTCTAAGCTGATGACCATCTGCGCTGTCTGCACTCCTGTCGCAAGCGGATCTTTAATCGTTAATCTATTAAGCATCGCTTGATAATTTTCCGGTGTATCATCACCATAAAAATCTATCGTCCATGATTTATCCGCTTGATTGTAATGTGCAACAGGTATGTGCGATTCCACCCCGTCTACGACACTCGCTTGCGTCATGAGTGCTTTGCCTTGCGTTGACGCTTTTAGCGGTGCAACATAAAATTCATACGACTCCGGTACGTTGTAGAGTGTCACAGACGCGTGTTGCAGATGATCTGATTCATTGGCGATACTGGAATCTTTTACATCTTGAATAGCCGCAATCGTATTTAACGTAATTGACGAATCATCGCTTGAATTTAAGTCTAAATTGGGTAATAAACTCACAACAGGCGCGTTATTGGTCGTAAAATCTAACTGCATAGAACGTGTCACAACAGAGGTTGAGCCACTAAAATGCGCCATAACATCATTAACCGACATTTTCATACTTTCATCCTGTGTTAAAAGACTCGCGTTTCGTTTAGAACCGGTAATCACAAACTCAACAGGACGATCCACATTCACTTCATTTGATGCAATGCGTAATGTATTCAAGATGCCAGTGTTAACACCATTGTCACTTTCACTAAATCCTCGTGTAGGTATATCAATAGGGTAAACATGAGGATCGCCCTCTATAACCCCCATCGCGTACCCCAATTGTATTTGAAGAAATCCTAAAGTAGCTTTATTTTCTGCGTTGACTAATACGCCCTTAGCAGCCAGCAATCCATCACCGTAATCATCGCCTTGTGGAATATATCTAGTTTGGGTGTTAACAATTAACCCTTCATAAGATTGACCATAGCCTACATTAGCACCTGTGCTATTACTAATGATCATATTAATGTGATCAACAGCATCATTCACATTGGCAGCCGTACGCACATCAAACAAAACCGGTTTAATATCCCCCTTTTCGTCTTGCATATCTAATGTGAACGCATCTGTTTTCCAATTCCAATTCGCAATACGAATTAACCCACCAAACGCATTTGGATCATCAAGATCGCTAATATTCATACCACTGTTCACATACGGTAGTTTATCTGGACTGTAAACAAGCGTTGGGTCAGTAGGCAAATCGGCTGACACTAAAAAATTTGCGTCAGATCCAAGAGTGATAACAGGCAAATCCTCAACCCCCACGATATTAACCGTCGTTTGATCTTTAATATCATTAATATCAAACGGATGCCCGTCAATACTCTCTATAATAGACACATCAAACGTTCGTGTATCAAGGGGTTTATCGTTATCAATTAGCTCGCTTATAAACGTGGGATTTTCTGAAGTTGAGTAATACTTTACTGTTTTGAGTACCGATTCAAACTCAGATCTAGGCGCCATACCATATAAATGCAATACCCCATCTTGAATTGCGCCAGCATTACTATTGTCGACAGCGGTTAAAACCAACTCCCCCTTGCTTGCATCAAAACTACCGTGGATTTTGCTACTGTCAGTAAATGTCAATTGATCTGTTCCATCAATCTGTTTCCCTGAAATTTGCACCCTCACTTCTCTAATAAACGCTTCTGTCGATTTTTCAAGACCGGTTCGATGCTGACTAAACAACGCAACGGGCGAGCCATTTTCAATAAACGTAGGAAAGGCATATGAAATAGTAAAAGACGTTGACGCACTTGCTTGACTCACGTTACCTGCAGTGTCGGTGAGGGTTGCGTTAACGTTAGCTTTGCCATCACCAGCGGCATTGAGTACAAATTGGGGAACCGTCACATCGGCTGTTTTTTTTGAAATATCTTGAGCCGATAGCGTGTAGACAGTTGAAATATCATTGACCATGACGTTGACTACATCACCTACTGCTGCATTCGTCCCTTTGAGTGCAACATGTACTGTCGTTCCATTCGGTGCTGTTTGTGCGTCAACTCCCACGCCATCTGTAGACACTGAAGGCGAATGAATCGGTGTAGTGCGCAACGTAATGCCGTTAACGGCACTCATATTACTCGAATTACCTGCCGCATCGGTGATAATAGCGCTCACATTCACCACGCCCTGCGGTAACTGATCTAAAACCGCTTTGGGGACGGTAATCACCGCTTGCTTATTGGCGACATCTCTTGCCACTATGGTATACGTCACCACCTTGGCATCTAAAAACACGTCGATAGTATCGCCCGCCATCGCATCAGTGCCGCTTAATACAACCCCCACTTTAATACCATCGGCGGCTTCGGCTATATTGACCCCGCCTTTATCGTTTTCAGGCACACTTGGCGCGTAAAGCGGTGTATGTGGGGCAATCGTATCGACGGTGATCGAAATGGGTTTCGATGATGGACTGGTATTTTTTGAAGCCGTTGTAATCGTTGCGCTGACCTCTGCGATACCTTCACCGATAGCATCAAAGGTAGACTTGGGAAGGCGAATATGAGCGGTTTTATTGGCAATATCTTGTGCCGACAAAACATAAGAAGTTGGTATTGCGCCCACTAACACCGTCACAGTATCGCCCATCACTGCATTAGTGCCTTTGAGTGAAAAATCAACGGTCACGCCATTCGCAATGTCATCTGCGTTAATTTGAAAATCATTCGTGTTTTGGATGCTCAACGATGAAGGTGCATTAGGCGTGCGCGTATTGATCACTATGTTAGCAGCGGGACTTTCAGCGCTGGTGTTTTTGGCGGCATCGGTAATGCTTGCCGTCACAGGAATAGTACCTTGTCCCACTAAATCAATAACGGACTTGGGAACGGTGACATTAGCACCATAGAGAATATCAAGTAATTTTAATGTGTAAGGTGTTGCCACGCCATCAAGCATGACATTGAGCACATCGCCTTCTAGCGCGTTTGTGCCTTTGAGTGATACGTTGACAATAATACCATCTGCGGCTTTCGAGGCATTGATACCCCCATTTGCATTTTCATAAATGATCGGCGCAACACTCGGCGCTTTAGGTGCTGTCGTATCAATCGTCAACGTCAACTGGGGGCTTAAATCGCCCACTTGTCCAGACGTGGTTTTATATTTATAGGCAATCGTGTGCGTGCCTTCGCTTAATTTATTGGTGGCAATGAATGTGTAGCCGGTTGTCGCTTTTTTTAACGTTGCACCCACGACTTTGCCATCAACAACCAATTGAGGTGTTGTGCCTTTGACTATGCTCCCTACATGTACTTGGATCTTAGTGTTTGATGTAACGGATACCCCATTACCCTTTTCTATATCACCAATGACATCAGGTCGCATTGTTGGTGTGAGATTTACTGTTTTTTTGCGCTCATGTCCTTCACCTAGAAATAGGCTGTCGCTCAGTTAATCCACAGCAACAATGCCCGCCAATAGTGTCTATCCAAATGAAATCGATTGTGATTTTTTTTATTTTTTTAAGTATCCTCCCCATCAATCATTTGACGACAGACGCATTCTATACGCTTCTATTTAGAGGTCGTCGATCTTTAGGTGAAAACTGTGACATAGTTCACATTTTTGCGTGTTTTTATGGCGAAATGGTGTGTTTCTTTGCGCAATCATTGACGACGGTGTTATTTAACGAACAAAAAACACAATAAAATAATAAGAAAAATCAATTTGTTAAGCCTAAAAAAGACGATAACCGCCTCAGAGCAAAATCCATTACACAGCCCATATCGAGTTGATACATCGGTAATTTCATCATTAAAGCGCACTGACTGCGATTCGTTAGCGAATTTACCAACTAAATTACTTGGTTACTATTTTTTATCATATTGATTTATATAGTAATTATATTTTTCAATAAAAATATGATTATGATTTTGCTTTTCAATAGAACGGAGTTTGATACTATAACCCACGGAGATAGTAGGAAATAAATTTGAGTGCCGCTTCAACTTCATAAAATACTCCTCGTTAATTTTATTAAACTAATGAAGCGGCACTGAAAAATTCCCCCCCCCTCCTCCTGCTTTATCTCGTATTTTTAATTCCCATAGTTAAAAATAACGCCTTGGCGAGATAACGGTATCACGCAACAATAAAACACAAAAAAAACGTTATTGATGCGAAGAAAAAACAAAACGAAATGACTTGGATTATCATCTAACTTATGGAGATTGAATTATGCTTTTTATTGCTGAAAAAGATGCTGGCGGATTCATTCCACAAGTGCTAACGGCTATTTTAGATGAATGTGTAAATGGTGTGACCCTCTCCGATCCCGACCTCCCCGATGCCCCCATTGTTTATGCCAACAAAGCATTTGAAAAACTCACCGGATACAGCCAAGAAGATATTCTTGGTGTGAATTGCCGTTTTTTGCAAGGTGATGAT
>OMIH01000062.1 GCA_900299045.1 Methylococcaceae bacterium | reverse complement strand
TGATTATGTTCATGTCACCAATATTCGTGATGTACCTGAAAATGTGACGACATTTGCTTGTTTTCAGCGCGTTCAACTTAAAAGTAGCAATGCGCGTTTAGCGCGGCGCAAAGCAAAACGTGAAAATATTTCCTTTGATGATGCCTTGTTTAAATTACGCACACATGCAGAGCAGCGAACAGATTTGCCTTTCATGAGTATAAAAAGCGCGAGTAATGGTGAAAATTTTCGATTATTTGTGGTGTATTCACAAAAAACATGCGCCAGTGATGAATTTGCGTTTTCAACCTATGGATTAAGCGATAGAAGTACCGTTCCTGTATTTTAAAATTCCTAAGATTGTTTACTGTCGCGTAGATAGTTTATAAATTTTTGTTTTTTTCATTATGTTACTATGCTTGCTTTCTGCCGCGCAGGCAGCTGAGCGTCATTTTATAGTGAGGTGACGTTAATTTTTCTGCCGAATAGACAGCTTATAAATTGTTTCTTTTTATTTAATCATGATGATTCTATTCACTGCCGTGCAGGCAGTTTAGAAAATGATAGCGACATTAACTAATGCTATTTTAGCGTTAACTGTCGAATAGTCAGTTTATAGATAACATTTTATGAGAACGTATCATTCTAAAAGTTCACTGCCGCGTAGGTAGTTTAGAGGTGTTAACAAATTCAAATGTTGATATTGATGTTATTTTCTGCCGTGCAGGCAGTTTATAAAATGTGTGGTAAATATGATAGCATTTACTTTTATACTTACTGCCGAGTAGGCAGCTTAAAAACGCTATTTTGTGCTTGATAGCTAACGTTATACTCTCCTGCCGAATAGGTAGTTTACAAAAAAACGAAATTTTTATACGGAAAACGTGAGTTATCCCGCAGTAAAAATACCGCATACAATAAATTGATTGTATGCCTACAATGCAAAACCCAACTAATGTGCTAAACTAGGGGAGGAAAGAGTTGACTGGATGGTCGCCGTTTTATTGTAATGATAGAAGGGAGGAAAGTCCGGACTCCGCTGGGCAGAGTGCCAGATAATCACTGGGAGGCGCGAGCCTACGGAAAGTGCCGCAGAAAATATACCGCTAAATTTGTTTTTTAACAAATCAGTAAGGGTGAAATGGTGCGGTAAGAGCGCACCGCGCGACTGGTAACAGGTGTGGCAGGGAAAACCCCACTCGGAGCAAGATCAAATAGGAAAGCTAACGCACGCCCTTGCGGCTTTCGGGTAGATTGCTTGAGCGTTCAGGTGACTGAACGCCTAGATGAATGACTGTCCTAGACAAAATCCGGCTTATAGGTTAACTCTTTCCTTTATATTTAATAAAATAATCATATAAAAATGTAACTTATTGTTTTAATAATGTCTTTTTGATGCAAATTAGCGTGTATTATTACGATAAAATGACGGATACGGTGGTTTTTTATTCACGCTATTCGATAACATCACGCTTGACTAAGGGTGAGTTGAAATTTATAGTTCATAAAAAGCATAATTAATTAAGGTTATTTAATTGTACTTTTTAATCATAGATAAGGGTATTGGATGGTTCATTTATCGGTCATGCTCGAAGAGGCATTGCAACATTTAGCCATTAAAAAAGAGGGAGTTTACATTGATGGCACTTTTGGACGCGGTGGGCACAGTCGGCGAGTTTTAGACGCATTGGGCGAAAATGGACGATTACTCTCATTTGATCGTGATAGTGCGGCAATTCAATGTGAAAATGCACAGATGATGTTGCAAGATGCGCGGTTTTCCCTTCATCATGCGCCATTTTCTGAAATGGAAAATAAAGTTGAACAGGCTGGATTAATAGGCAAAATTGACGGAATTTTGCTGGATTTGGGGGTTTCATCTCCACAGCTTGATGATCAAACACGCGGTTTCAGTTTTATGAATGATGGCGAACTTGATATGCGTATGGATTGCTCGCAAGGGTTGTCTGCTGCGCAGTGGCTTGATCAGGTTGATGAGAAAAGTTTAATGCACGTTTTATTTGATTACGGGGAAGAGCGTTTTGCGCGGCAAATTGCGCGGGCAATTAAAGCGCATCAGTTAACGCAGTCCATTGAAACAACACGTCAACTCGCCAAATTAATCGAAGAGACTATTCCTGTTCGTGAAAAACATAAACATCCCGCAACGCGAAGTTTTCAAGCCATTCGCATTGCTGTAAATAATGAATTAGGTGAGCTGAATTCCGTCCTTAATCAAGCTACAAAACTACTCAATCATCAAGGACGACTTGTAGTGATCTCGTTTCATTCTCTTGAAGATAGAATAGTGAAACGGTTCATGCGCGATGAATCGAGTGCAAAATTTGTTGGAAAGTTACCTATTAAAGAGGCCGATATTGAAAAAGGTGTGTTGACCGTGTTAAGCAAAGCCATTAAACCAAGCCAGAGCGAAATTGAGATCAATCCTCGTTCGCGTAGTGCTGTCATGCGTGTTGCTGAGCGGGTCTAATTTCATGGCGCGTTTTTTAGGTATGAGCTTCCTTGCCCTTACGCTGGTGATATCGGCACTTTTAGTGATTTATAAAAAATATAATTCACGCCTCATTTTTATCGAAATTCAAAAGCAAGAAAAAATTCTCGATCAATACGAAGTGGCATGGGGTCAGTTGCAACTCGAATTAACCACTCTCTCCGAACAAAATCGTGTTGAACAAGTTGCACGTGAGCAATTAAGACTTGTCCTGCCTGCACGAGAAAAAATCATTTATATCAAACCCTAATGAAGTATCAGCGACATAAAAACGAAATTACGTTATTTACACGCAATTTTTCAGCGCGTCGGCGTTGGGTTTTGGGGGCGATTATTGTGGGCATGGTTGCTTTGGTTGCCAAAGCGGTCAGTTTACAAGTTTTCGACAAAGACTTCCTGCAAGCGCAAGGCGATATACGCCATATTAGTGATGTGACCGTACCGGCGTATCGCGGCATTATTCGAGATCGAAATGGTGCGCCTCTTGCTATTAGTACGCCTGTGGAATCCGTTTGGATTAATCCGCAAGAATTTCGCGGTGCGACGCGTTGGCAAATTAAGCAACTCGAGCACATGCTCAGTGTACCTCCTGGTAAAATTGACGATTTGCTCACGGATACGCACAAACAATTTGCCTATATCGCTCGGCAAGTCAGCCCTAATTTAGCCGATCAAGTTAAAAGTTTAAAAATGACGGGGGTGTATTTTGAGCGTGAATTTAAGCGTTTTTATCCAACAGGCGGGGTTGCCGCCCATTTAATTGGCTTTACCGATTTAGATGATAAAGGTCAAGAAGGCTTAGAGGCGGCTTATGATCATCTTTTGCGGGGTGTTGCGGGTAGTAAACGCGTCATTCGAGATGGTAAACGACAAATTATTGATGATATTGAAAATATCAAAGAACCGGTATCGGGTAAAACATTAGAATTAAGTATTGATCAGCGTATTCAGTATTTGGCTTACCGAGAATTAGCACAAGCCGTCACCGTCAATCATGCAAAATCAGCCGTACTGGTTGTGTTAGATGCAAAAAATGGTGAAATTCTTGCTGCGGTGAATCAGCCGTCATTTAACCCCAATACACGCAAAAATTTAAAAGAAAATTTATACCGTAATCGGGCGTTTACGGATATTTTTGAACCTGGATCCACTGTTAAACCATTTGTTGTAGCGGCAGCGTTAGATGGGCATTATGTTCGCCCTGATGAACTGTTTGAAACCAACGGCAGTTTTGATATTGGCACGCATGTTGTGAAAGACGTTCATAATTACGGTACGCTTGATTTAACGGGCGTGATTAAAAAATCCAGTAATATCGCGGTCAGTCAAATGGCATTGCGTATGCCGCCAAAATATTT
This sequence comes from Methylococcaceae bacterium, assembly GCA_900299045.1. Lineage (GTDB taxonomy): Bacteria > Pseudomonadota > Gammaproteobacteria > Methylococcales > Methylomonadaceae > UBA10906. Next base: position 27,316 of record OMIH01000062.1, on the reverse strand, counting down.
TTGGGATATTTATCATCAATTAGGTTTTGGTGAAGCGACGGCTTCTGGCTTTCCAAGTGAAGCGAATGGGGCGCTGTTAGATTACGCAAATTGGAAACCGTTTGATCAAGCTACGTTGGCTTTTGGTTATGGTTTAAGTGCCTCTGCGCTTCAACTAGCGCGATCTTATACAGCGCTCGCAGATAACGGCATTTTGCATTCAGTGAGTTTATTTAAACGCCATGAAGACCCCGAAACAAAACGTATTTTTACCAGTCGCACAGCAAAAAGTGTTCGCGCTATGATGGAAACGGTTATTGCAAAAGACGGTACCGCGTATGAAGCACGCGTTGATGGATATAGTGTTGCCGGTAAAACGGGGACGGTTAAAAAAGCAGGGGCGGGCGGCTATGTTGAAAAAAGCTATTTTTCAGTTTTTGCAGGCATGGCACCTGCGAGTAATCCCCGTTTGATTATCGTGGTGATGATTGATGAGCCTTCTGCTGGGCAATATTACGGCGGTATTGTGTCTGCCCCTGTTTTCTCTAAAGTGATGAGTGGTGCATTGCGTATTCTTGAGGTTGCACCTGATCAATCTGATAATATGCCTGTGCTTTTGATGGGGAAAAATTAAGTTATTATGATAACGCTACGCGAATGGCTTGCACCTTGGCTGGATATAGATTCCAATCTTAATGTGCTTGGACTGTCATTAAATAGCCATGAAATTACTCAAGGCGATGTATTTATTGCGCTTAATGGTGCAAAGCAACATGGTCTTGCGTATGCAAATCAAGCTATTGAACGTGGCGCAGTGGCTATTTTAGTTGATAGCCAAGATACGCATATTGTAGAAACGTATTTTGATATTTCCAAAACGATTGCGATTGGTATCCCCAATTTATTGCAAAATTTAGGTGAGATAGCAGCACGTTTTTATCAGCATCCGTCACAAACGATGGCAATTATTGGGATAACAGGGACAAATGGTAAAACATCTTGTAGTCAATTTTTAAGTCAACTGCTTGAAAATTGCGCCTTTATCGGTACGCTCGGTTGGGGAACGCCTTCGCAAGTAAATCAGACGCTCAACACAACCCCTGATGCGCTAGCGGTTCAAAAAATACTCGCCACGCTCAACAAAACACATTTTCAATTCGTTGCGATGGAAGTTTCCTCGCACGGTCTTGCTCAAGGGCGCGTTAATGGCGTGCAATTCAATGGCGCTGTTTTTACCAATCTAAGTCGTGATCATTTGGATTATCACGGCACGATGGAGGCGTATTTAGACACAAAACGACAGCTATTTCGCACCAAACATCTGCACTTTGCCGTGATTAATTTAGATGATGCGATGAGTGAGAAAGTCATTGATGTGATTGCTCCTGAGGTGCGTATTATTGGCGTGAGTGCGCTGGGCAAAATCTCACCACGCGGTGAAACCATTGCAGCAAGCCATGTACAATTGAATTTGAGTGGCATGGAATGTGATCTTTTTTGGCAAGATCAGATGCAGATGGTACATATTCCGTTGATTGGGCGCTTTAACTTAGAAAATGTACTTTGCACCTTAGCTGTGATGTTAGCGCTTGGGGTTGAATTTTCTGTTGCTACTCAAAAATTAGCGACTTTACAGCCTGTGGATGGTCGTATGACGCGTTTGGGTGGTGTAGATAATCAACCTCTTGTTATTGTGGATTATGCTCATACACCCGATGCACTAGAAAAAGTATTGAAAAGTTTACGTCAACATACGCAAGGATCTCTCTCGGTGGTATTTGGGTGCGGTGGTGATCGTGATGCGGGTAAACGTGCGCAGATGGGGCGTATTGCAGAGCAATATGCTGATCACGTTTTTTTGACCGATGACAATCCACGATTTGAATCTAATGAAAAAATTATGCAAGCCATATTGAGTGGTTGTGTCATGCAAAAACACCATGTTATTTACGATCGTGCACAGGCAATTCAAACAGCGATTATGCAAGCGAGTGCGCAAGACTGCATTCTCATTGCAGGGAAGGGGCATGAAGCCTATCAAGAAATTGGTGGTGTAAAGTATCCTTTTAATGATGCGCAATGTGTTTGCGATGTGTTGGCGGATTTATGATAAAAATGACATTGACTGATATTGCGGCATGTGTCCACGGAACATTACTTGGAAATGATGGTGAAATCCATGGCGTCAGCATTGATACACGCACGCTACAGCATGGTCAGCTTTATGTTGCCATTGCAGGTAAAAATTTCGATGGACATCATTTTGTAGAGGTTACTCAGTCTCAAGGCGCTGTCGCGTTACTTGTTCATCAAAAAGTCTTCTCTACTTTACCGCAAATTTTGGTGGCGGATACGCATTTAGCGCTTGCACAAATGGCAGGGGCTTGGCGTCAGCGCATGAATCCAAAAGTCATCGGCGTAACCGGCAGTAATGGTAAAACAACAACAAAAGAAATGTTGGCATCTATTTTAAGTGTCAACGATGAAGTCTTGTTTACACAAGGCAATTTAAATAACGATATTGGCGTACCATTAACGTTGCTACGTTTATCACCAAATCATCGTTATGCGGTGATTGAGATGGGCGCTAATCATGTCGGTGAAATTGCGTACACGAGTCAATTCGCAAAAGCCGATGTAGCTATTGTCACTAACGTAGGCGCTGCACATTTAGAAGGCTTTGGCACTATTGAGAACATTGCAAAAGCGAAAGGTGAAGTATTTGACGCGTTAGACGCAGCAGATGGCGTTGCTATTTTAAATGCAGACGATGTGTTTTTTGATTTTTGGGCGCGTATTGTTGGAAATCGAAAAAGGGTCTCTTTTGGGATAGAAAATAGCGCCTGTGTTCGTGCTAAAAATATTATTGCGCAATGTACGTCGGGACGGTTTGTGACGCAATTTGATTTACTGTTTGATGATGAAAGCATTCGTATCGATTTGCCGTTTGCAGGACATCATAATGTGCTTAACGCGCTGGGTGCTGCGGCATCGAGCTTGGCACTTGGCATTTCACTGCCTCAAATTAAACGCGGCTTAGAAAAAATGTTACCAGTGAAAGGGCGACTTGAGCTGCAATCGGGGCATTTAGGATGCAAAATAATTAACGATACCTATAACGCAAACACAGCGTCATTAAGCGTTGCACTAGAGGTGCTTATTCAATGCGAAGGTGAGCATTGGGTTGTTTTAGGTGAATTTGGTGAGCTTGGTGAAGCCAGTGAGCGTTTGCATACTGAGATGGGCGAGACCTTAAAAGCACATAATATCAAGCAGTTATTTGCTGTGGGTGAAAAAATGCAACATACCGTGAGGGCATTTGGTGAAAATGGGCATTATTTTACGTCGCAAGATGAACTACTCAACGCGCTCATGCCGCGCTTAACAGGCAATGAAACACTTTTAATTAAAGGCTCACGCGCACAACGTATGGAAAATATCGCGGCTGCTTTAGTAAACACAACAGGAATTTAAGCCATGTTATATTATTTTGCCGATTATTTAATTAGCTTTGATAGCGGTTTTCGTGTTTTTCATTACTTAACGTTTCGTGCCATTTTAGCTGTACTGACGTCACTGATTATCTCGTTTATTATCGGTCCGACGATGATTTGTAAATTGAGTCGTAATAAAATTGGTCAAAGTATTCGTGAATTAGGGCCTCAGTCGCATTATGAAAAAGCGGGTACACCGACGATGGGAGGGGCGCTTATTTTGGTTGCCATCACATTGACGACGCTTTTATGGGCAGATTTGAGTAATCGTTATGTCTGGGTCATGTTACTCGTGACGTTAGGTTATGGTGTTATTGGATTTATTGATGATTACCGAAAAGTAATGAAAGGCAATAGCGATGGCTTATCTGCGAGAGCAAAATACCTATGGCAGTCTATTATTGGCTTTGGCGCCGCTTTATTTTTGTTTAAAACAGCCGTATTGCCCGCAGAAACGCAATTTTTTGTACCCTTTTTCAAAGACCTTGTTTTTGATATGGGGTGGTTCTATGTTATTTTCGCGTACTTTGTCATTGTCGGCACGAGTAACGCTGTTAATTTAACCGATGGATTAGATGGTCTTGCGATTATGCCTTCAGTGATGGTGGCTACAGGTCTTGGCGTTTTTGCTTATTTATCAGGTCATGCCACATTTTCAACTTATTTAGCTATTCCGTCTTTACCTCATGCTGGTGAATTAGTTGTCTTCTGCGCTGCTTTAGTGGGCGCTGGTTTGGGATTTTTATGGTTTAACACGTATCCAGCCATGGTCTTTATGGGTGATGTGGGTGCATTAGCACTCGGCGCTGCACTGGGTGTATTGGCTGTTTTAGTAAGACAGGAGATGGTGCTTGTTATTATGGGTGGCGTGTTTGTAATGGAAACGTTATCTGTGATGATTCAAGTTATCTCATTTAAATTGACCGGTAAACGCGTGTTTCGTATGGCACCTATTCATCATCATTTTGAGCTTAAAGGGTGGCCTGAACCTCGCGTTATCGTCCGTTTCTGGATTATTACGGTGATTTTAGTATTGATTGGTTTGGCTAGTTTGAAGTTGAGATAAGAAATGACAATACAACATACACGTCATCTTTTGCAAAATGCGTTCAATTTAACGGATACGTCGCACCTTGTCATTGTAGGCGAGGGAGTGACGGGAAAATCGATTGCGCATTTTCTGAGTAACTTAGGCTATGGTTTTGTTTGGGTGGATAGTCGTATTGCGCCCTTTACTGAGAACACATTTAGTGATGCGACGCATTTGTTTGTGAGTCCAGGCGTTTCTTTAAGTGAACCGTTTATTGCTCGTGCACTCAGCGAGGGAGCGAAATCGATTAGCGATATTGATTTGTTTGCTTCACTGGCAAAAGCGCCCATTGTGGCAATTAGTGGCGCGAATGGTAAAAGTACTGTCACCACGATGCTAGGCGAAATGGCGCTGGCATGTGGCAAGCATGTAGGGGTTGGAGGAAATTTAGGTACGCCCGTGCTAGACTTGCTTTCAGATGATGTGGATCTTTATGTTTTAGAATTGTCGAGTTTTCAACTTGAGCGCACGCATACGTTAAATGCAGTGGCGGCAACGGTACTCAATATTTCAGCCGATCACCTAGATCGTCATGGCAACTTGGCTGATTACGCACAAACAAAAGCGCGTGTATTTGCTGGTGATGGCGTGATGGTGATTAATCAAGATGATGAAATGGTTTATGTGATGCGTGACCAAACGCGCAAAACACTGACATTTTCCACTAAACAAGAAGCGGATTTTTATTTGAACCAAAATTCCCTCATGCACGCCACAACCGAATTGATGTCGCTTTCTGCGTTGCCTTTAGAGGGAAAGCATAATGCCGCTAATGCACTGGCTGCGCTTGCGCTTGCTCATGCTGCCCGTTTAAATGTGCAAGCGTGCGTGCGTGCATTGCAAAGTTTTAAAGCACTCGATCATCGTATGCAGCGCGTGAGTCAAAAATTTGGTTACTCGTGGGTCAATGATTCAAAAGCAACTAACATTGGCGCGTGTATCGCGGCACTTGAAGGCTATGATGAAAAGGTGATTTTGATTGCCGGTGGTGATGGTAAAGGTGCTGATATGAATGAATTGGCACCTATCATTTGTGAAAAAGCGAAGGCGGTCATTTTAACAGGGAAAGACGCAAACCTAATTGAAGCGGCGTTAAATAGGCTTCCAACGATTATTCCTGCTTATCATGCGTACGATATGCGAGAAGTGGTCGCCATTGCTTCGCATATAGCCACCGATGGCGATACCATTTTACTTTCCCCTGCCTGCGCAAGTCTTGATCAATATCAAAACTATCAAGATCGTGGCAATCAATTTGCACAAGCTATTGAGGCACTACCAGCGTGAGAAAACGTGAAAAAAAATCAACATTAGGGTTGAGACTTCATATAGATAACCTATTGGTTATGGTGAGTTTTAGCTTGCTTTTGATGGGATTTGTGATGGTTTCCTCCGCTTCGTTACATTTGGGGGCGAAAATCAATAACGATATCCTCTATTATCCTCAGCGCCAATTTATACACATGATGCTTGGACTTTTTGTAGCGACGCTGGTGGCATATCGACCACTGCATTTTTGGCGAGAGCATGGTAATAAAATTTTTCTCGGAAGTATTATTTTACTTATTCTCGTTTTAATTCCCGGTATTGGTGTCAAGGTAAACGGGAGTACGCGATGGCTCAATATCCCCGGATTTCGTATTCAAGTATCGGAAATTGTGAAATTTTGCACCGTTATTTTCATGGCAAATTATGTAACGCGACAACAAAAAAAAGTACAGGATTCCGCAACCGGTTTGGTGCAACCACTTGGCGTGTTTACGGTGGTCAGTGCGTTGTTACTCACAGAACCTGATTTTGGGTCAGCCGTGGTGACGTTGGTTATTGTAATGGGCGTGATGTTTTTAGCGGGGGCGCGATTATTACAATTTATCGGGTTACTTTCTGTTTTAGGTATATTTGGTGGCTTTTTAGTTATTTTCTCGCCTTATCGTTTGCAGCGTGTGACCAGTTTTATGGATCCGTGGGCAGATCCGTTAAAAACAGGATTTCAATTAGTGCAATCATTGATTTCATTTGGACGTGGTGAGTGGTTTGGTGTGGGATTGGGCAATGGCTTGCAAAAATTATTCTATTTACCTGAGGCGCATACCGATTTTTTATTTTCGGTTGTGGCTGAAGAGTTGGGGTTAGTCGGGGTTGTGACAATTATTGGTCTGTTTTCAGTTTTTGTTTGGCGAGCCTTCTCTATTGGCGCGGCGGCTGAGAGAACAGGCGAGCGATTTGCTGCGTTTATTGCGTATGGAATTGGGATTTGGTTTGGCTTTCAAGCGTTTGTGAATATGGGTGTGAACATGGGTTTGCTCCCAACAAAGGGACTCACACTGCCTTTAATGAGTTATGGTGGTGGTAGTATGATGATTATGTGTTGCGCGGTAGCGTTACTTTTTCGTGTGCATCATGAAGTGACCGAATACAACGCAAATTTACCAAAAGGCTATTGGCATGACTAAGTGTATTGTGATTATGGCGGGTGGAACGGGGGGACATATTTTTCCAGCACTTGCCGTGGCGCATGAATTAAAGCAATCAGGTTGGCAAGTGAGCTGGATGGGCACAAAAACGGGGCTTGAAAGTCGTGTCATTGTTGAAAATGGAATCGATATTGATTGGCTTTCGGTGTCGGGTGTGCGCGGTAAAGGTCTGTTGAGCAAATTCACCGCTATTTTTAAATTAGTCAAGTCATGTATTGAGGCGGCAAGAATATTGCGCCAGCGACGCCCTCATGTTGTGCTGGGCATGGGCGGTTTTGTTGCGGCTCCTGGTGGCCTCATGGCAAAAATGTGTGGTATTCCGTTAATTATTCATGAACAAAATCGTGTAGTAGGCACCACAAATAAGTTATTAGCTAAAATGGCAACGCGCGTACTTGAAGGTTTCCCCAATAGTTTTGCGCCAAAATTTCATGCTATTTGCACGGGCAATCCTTTGCGCAAAGCAATTTTAGATAAAGCGCTTGAGCCGCGCCCCTTAGAACACACAGCGCTAAATGTGCTGGTTGTTGGGGGAAGTCAAGGCGCGAAAATATTAAACGACGTTGTTCCGCAAGCCATTTCGTTAATTAGCTCTCCCGTGACGATTTATCATCAAACAGGCGTGGCAATGCAAGCTGACGTAGCCGCGCACTATGCTAAATTGAATGTGAAGGCAACTGTACAAGCGTTTATTGACGACATGGCAAGTGCATACGCTTGGGCGGATTTGATTATTTGCCGTGCTGGCGCAATGACGGTGAGTGAAGTTTCTGCGATGGGGCTTTCCGCCATTTTTATTCCGCTGCCCAGTGCTATTGATGATCATCAAACGTACAATGCACACTATTTAACACAAGTGAATGCCGCTATTTTACTCAAGCAAGCGGATTTAACCGTGCAAACACTCGTTGAGTCGATTCAATTGCTTTGCGAAAATTTACCTCAAAGACGTGCTCTTGCTCAGTCATTTGCTTATTTAGATGCAACGAGTGATGTTGCAAAATTTTGTATCGCGGAGGCGAAACCATGAATTTCCCAAATAGTCCTTTAGGTGCTGTGCAACACATTCATTTTGTTGGTATCGGTGGAACAGGAATGAGTGGCATTGCTGAGGTGTTGTGTAATTTAGGTTATGTTGTGTCAGGGTCGGATATTAAGGAAAGTGCGACAACTGAGCATTTGGCTAATTTGGGTATTGGTATTTACATTGGTCATAGACGTGAGAATATGACGCAAGTGGATGTTGTCGTGGTATCGTCAGCTATCGATCGTGCAAATCCAGAAGTCGATGAAGCGTATCAACAGCGTATACCTGTCATTCCTCGCGCTGAAATGTTGGCTGAATTAATGCGTTTTCGTTTTGGTATTGCGGTAGCGGGAACGCACGGCAAAACAACCACGACGAGTTTAACCGCCAGTTTACTGGCTCAAGGTGGTTTAGATCCCACGTTTGTGATTGGTGGACGTCTAAATAGCGTGGGAACCAATGCGAAATTGGGTACGGGGCGTTATTTAGTTGCGGAAGCCGATGAAAGTGATGCGTCGTTTCTCTATTTGCAACCCATGATTGCCATTGTGACTAATATTGATCATGACCATATGGAAACGTATGAGAATAGCTATGCACGCTTAAAAGAAACGTTTGTGGAGTTTTTGCATCACTTGCCTTTTTACGGTCTAGCTGTGCTATGTTTAGATGATGAGGGCGTGCGTGATATTCTTCCTTCATTATCTAAGCCAGTTGTGACGTATGGTGTACATGAAGAGGCGGATTTTAGGGCTGTCAATATTCGACAAGAAGGCATGCACACACACTTTACCGTGGAGCGCCGTGGAAATTATGCCTCTCTTGATGTAACGCTTAATATGCCAGGTTGGCATAATATGCTTAATGCACTCGCAGCCATTGCTGTGGCGACAAAATTAGCCGTAGATGATGTGGCTATCCAAGCCAGTTTACAGGCGTTTAAAGGTATTGGGCGACGTTTTCAACTTCAAGGCGAATTACCTTTGAATAAGGGTGTCATTACATTCGTAGATGATTATGGACATCATCCACGCGAAATTGCTGCGACCCTTGAAGCATTAAAACAAGCATGGCCACAGCGGCGATCCATTGTTATTTTTCAACCACATCGCTATACGCGTACGCGTGACTTATTTGAAGATTTTGTGCAAGTGTTAGCAGGTGTTGATGTCTTGATTTTAATGGATATTTATCCTGCCGGTGAGAGTGTTATTCCCGGCGCAGATGGGCGTTCATTAAGTCGTGCTATTCGTTTGCGTAGTCAAGTGGAACCTATTTTTATTGAAAACTGGGATGTGTTACCTAAATTATTGGCGGGTATTGTGGCTGAAAATGATGTGATTTTGACCATGGGGGCGGGTAGTGTTGGTCACATTGCAACACAATTACCTCAACTGTTGGCACAGGCGTTAAATAGTCATGACGCAATATAAAGGGACAATATTGCACAATCAATCCCTCGCCAGTTATACCAGTTGGCGTGTGGGTGGCTGTGCCGAACGTTTTTATCAACCTGAAAACAAAGCCGATCTTATTGCTTTTATTCAATCGCTACCTCGTAGTGAGCCCTTATTTTGGATGGGACTTGGAAGTAATTTGTTGGTGCGCGATGGCGGTATTGCAGGTACTGTGATTAATACCAAAAATCGCCTAAAAGCTATGCACCGCATCGATGATGAAACCGTTTACATTGAAGCGGGCGTGCCGTGCGCCTTGGTCGCTAAATTTTGCGCAGAGCTCGGTTTAGTTGGGGCAGAATTTTTAGCGGGCATTCCCGGAACGATAGGGGGTGCATTAAAAATGAATGCAGGCGCTTTTGGCGGTGAAACATGGGATATTGTCACGCAAGTTGAAATGCTTAATCGATGTGGCGACAGTATTGTCCGTCGTTGCGATGAGTTTGAGATTAGTTATCGGCATGTGAGTGGGTGTGAGAACGAATGGTTTTTATCAGCCCATTTGCATTTGCAGCGTGGTGATACACAAGCGAGTCAACAACGCATAAAAGAGTTACTTGCTAAGCGTGCTCAAAAGCAACCAACAAATCAACCTAGTTGCGGATCTGTTTTTAAAAACCCTCAAGGTGACTTTGCCGCTAGGCTGATTGAAGCAACAGGCTTGAAAGGGTATTGCATTGGGGGCGCACAAGTATCGCAAAAACATGCCAATTTTATTATTAATACCGGTAATGCGACTGCTCACGATATTGAAACGTTAATGGCTTATGTGCAAAAACAGGTCATGCTAAAGCAAAATGTTGATTTGCAAACGGAGGTTTGTATAGTGGGAGAACAAATAAAAACAGCGCACATTCTGCGCCCTGAAGCGTTTGGTTGTGTCGGGGTTTTGATGGGGGGAAGTAGCGCAGAACGTGCAATTTCACTGAAAAGTGGAGCAGCCGTATATGAGGCGCTGATCGCGCTGGGTGTGAATGCGCAAGCTATTGATGTAACTGATGATATTATAGCGAGCATAAAAAAACATCCATTAGATAGGGTTTTTAATGTCATGCACGGGCGTGGTGGCGAAGACGGAATTTTGCAAGGCGTTTTGAATGTGTTAGGCTTACCTTATACGGGAAGTGGTGTTCTTGCTTCCGCGCTTGCGATGGATAAGTTGCGTACAAAACTGTGCTGGCGTGGTGCTAATTTACCTACGCCAAATTGGTTTCTGTTGGAGAGCGAAAGCGATTTGGATGCGTGTGTTGAGGCGTTAGGTTTTCCGATGGTTGTCAAGCCAGCGCTTGAAGGCTCGAGCGTTGGAATTAGTAAAGTGACCTCACGCGATGAATTGACTCATGCTTTTCACCTTGCCATTGAATGCGGTTGCGAAGTTTATGCCGAAGCTTGGGTGCAAGGCAAAGAATATACGGTAGGCATATTGCAAGGCGTTGCATTGCCTATTATTCATGTGACAACACCGAGTGGATTTTATGACTACGAAGCGAAGTATTTATCCAATACCACTCAGTATCATTGTCCATGTGGGTTAAATGATAGTGAAGAACGTGCACTGCAAGCATTGGCGTTAAAATCCAGTCGCGTTTTAAATGTGGAGGGTTGGGCACGAGTTGATGTCTTTATCGACAATCAAGGACAGGCGCAATTGATTGAAATTAACACCGTACCAGGCATGACGGATCACAGTTTGGTACCTATGGCGGCACGACAAGCAGGAATCGATTTCTCGACATTAGTATGGAAAATTTTAGAAACGAGTTATCGGAATTAATTTGATGCGTTTGGTGAAATTTATCATCATTATGGCGTTATTTGCGAGCATGGTTTATGCTGTAAAAAATTTTGTGCCAATTAAGCATGTTCGGATTCAAGGATCCTTTGAGCAAATTAGTAAAGATGAAATTAAAGCGCGTCTTGAACCTTGGGTAAAAGTGAGCTTTTTTGATGCGAATGTACAAGGCATAAAAGAAGCTTTGTCTACCTTGATTTGGGTTGATAGTGTCAGTGTTAATCGTGTTTGGCCCGATACGTTAGCGATTAAAATTAATGAAAAAATGCCCTATGTTCGTTGGGGGGAAAACGCGTTAATTAGCACACGTGGTTTAATTATTACACCCGAAGATATAACGCCCTTTATGAATTTGCCCATTTTATTGGGACCTGAAGGGCAAGAAATGAAGTCATTGGAAATTATGAAAGGAGTCAATACCGCATTAGTTGATCAATCAATGCAAATCGCTGAGTTTAGTATCAACGATCGATGGGCATGGAAAATTAAATTAAGCACAGGACTTGAAATATTGCTCGGTAGAAGTGAACAATTAAAAAAATTACAGCGATTTATAAAGACAGTAGATGTATTGGGTCAAGAACAAGTAAATGCGATGTCAGTTGTTGATGTACGTTATCCTAATGGCTATGCCGTATCATGGAAACTAGATGCACAACCAATTGACTGGAAAACACTTCCCGCCGCACAAACGGCAAACAAATAAAAAATGCTTTAAACTAGAGTGAAATATGGCAAAAAGAACAGAACGTAATTTAATCGTTGGACTTGATATAGGCACATCTAAAGTCGCTGCTATTGTGGGCGAGTTGACGGGTGAGGGACACCTTGAGGTTATTGGCTTTGGTTCTACTCCCTCAAAGGGTCTAAAAAAAGGCATTGTTGTTAATTTAGAAACCACCGTGCAATCGATACAACGTGCCATTGAGGAAGCAGAGTTAATGGCGGGTTGCCAAATTAAATCTGTTTTTGCAGGTATTGCGGGGAGTCATATTCGCAGTCGTAATTCACTAGGTGTGGTTGCCATTAAAGATAAAGAAGTCACGCAGTACGATATTGATCGTGTGATTGATTCTGCTCGCGCTATTGCTATTTCAGCAGATCAAAAAGTACTGCATATTCTGCCCCAAGAATTTATTATCGATACGCAAGAGGGTATTAAAGAGCCTATCGGCATGTCGGGTATCCGATTAGAGGCAAAAGTGCATATTGTGACAAGCAGTGTGAGTGCGTCGCAAAATATTATTAAATGTATTCGCCGTTGCGGACTAGAAGTTGATGATATTGTGTTGGAGCAATTGGCTTCTTGTCATGCCGTGTTAACCGAAGATGAAAAAGAATTAGGTGTTTGCTTAATTGACATTGGTGGTGGGACAACAGATATTGCTGTTTATGTTGAAGGTGCTATTAAGCATACGGCGGTTATTCCCATTGCAGGTGATCAAGTGACAAACGATATTGCCGTGGCAATGCGCACACCAACGGTCAATGCGGAAGAAATTAAACAGCGTTATGCGTGTGCTATGACGAAATTACTTGGTGATGACGAGGAAGAAATTGAAGTGCCAAGTATTAGCGATAATAAACCGTTTCGTAAAATTTCACGTCAAACGCTCTCAGATATTATTGAGCCGCGTTATGAAGAATTAATGTTGCTTGTCCAATCAGAATTGCGTCGCGTAGGATATGAGGAGCAAATTGCTGCGGGTATTGTTTTAACAGGCGGAAGTTCACAAGTTTTTGGCTTAATTGAGCTAGCAGAAGAGATTTTTCACATGCCTGTGCGGATGGGGAGTCCACAAAATGTGAGTGGTTTAACCGAAGTGGTTAAAAATCCAATTCACTCAACAGGCGTGGGATTGTTGATGTATGGACGAGATCATCAACAGCAGCAAGGTTTGCATCGCGTTTTAGATCATGATAGTGGGGTGTCATGGTTCTCAAAGATTGCGAGTTGGTTCCAAGGTAATTTTTAATCACAGTTTTACAGAATATTTTAAGAGGCGATAAACATGAAAGATACATTTGAATTAATTGATACCTATAGCGAAAGCGCGGTTATTAAAGTCATCGGGATTGGCGGTGGCGGCAATAACGCAGTAAGCCACATGGCAGGCAACAACATCGAAGGTGTAGAATTCATTTGTGCAAATACTGACGCGCAAGCGCTGCGTAAATTGAATTTTGGTACCATCATTCAATTAGGCGTGGAATTAACAAAAGGTTTGGGTGCAGGAACCAATCCTGAAGTAGGTAAGCTGGCGGCAGAAGAAAATAAAAATCGTATTCGTGAAGTGCTTGAAGGCGCTGATATGGTCTTTTTAACGGCGGGTATGGGCGGCGGTACAGGAACAGGTGCGATTCCCGTTATTGCTGAAATTGCCCGTGGTATGGGTATCTTAACTGTTGCCGTTGTCACCAAGCCTTTTGCGTTTGAAGGTAAGAAAAAATTAGATGTCGCTGAAAAGGGGATTGCGGAGCTTGAGCGTTATGTTGATTCGTTAATTACCATTCCAAATCAAAAATTATTACCCGTGCTTGGCAATAAAGTGTCTTTAATGGACGCATTTAAAGCCGCAAATGATCTATTGCTTGATGCTGTACAAGGCATTACAGAGTTAATTGTACATCCAGGAATGATTAACGTTGACTTTGCTGACGTACGGACAGTGATGTCTGGGATGGGGGCTGCAATTATGGGTACGGGTTCAGCAACTGGTGAGCATCGTGCGCGTGAAGCGGCAGAAAAAGCGATTGCTTGTCCGCTACTTGAAGACATTAATTTAAAAGGTGCTCGTGGCATTTTGGTTAATATTTCTGCAACCGATATGGGGATGGCTGAGTTTACCGAAGTGGGTGATATCGTTGCAGCGTTTGCCTCAGAAGATGCAACCATCAAAATTGGTATGTCAATTAATCCTGATTTAGACGATGAAATTAAAGTGACAGTAGTAGCAACTGGCATGGGCGTTGTTGAGCCTGTTGTTAAAGTGCCCAATAAAAATGTCAATACATTGCGTCACCCTGCAAGTGGGCAGATGAATTATGATGGTTTAGATAAGCCTACGGTCATTCGTCAACATTCTGCGCAAAATCGCGCAGAAAGTGGTAGAGAAACACGTTTTGGTGCGCAACCTAAGCAAGGTGGCGATATTGAATATTTAGATATTCCCGCATTCTTAAGACGTCAAGCTGACTAAAAACAGCGGCGTTTTAACCATTTCTTATTGCAGGCTACTCGCCTGATTATTTGTCTATACTACACAACGCAGGATAACGCGCTATAATCTGGCGCGTTATCCTTAATGTGGCAAACCTAAATTTTATGATTAAACAGCGAACTCTCAAAAATACTATTCGAGCTACTGGCGTAGGACTGCATACAGGTAGTCAAGTGTATTTAACGTTGCACCCTGCAGATATCAATACTGGCATTTGTTTTAGACGTGTTGATTTAGATCCGCCCGTTGTGATTCGCGCTACGCCAGAAAATGTAGGTGAAACAACGCTATCGACAACGCTTATCTCTAATGACGTTAAAATTTCTACTGTTGAGCATTTGTTATCCGCTTTTGCTGGATTAGGCGTAGACAATGCTATTATTGACGTCAGTGCAGCAGAAATTCCCATTATGGATGGTAGTGCAGGTCCTTTTGTGTTTTTACTGCAATCTGCTGGAGTTCAAGAGCAAAATAGCCCAAAACAATATTTGCGTATTAAGCGTGCTGTACGCGTGGAAGATGGTGATAAGTGGGCGGCATTTGAACCGTTTAATGGTTTTAAAGTAACGTTTACTATCGATTTTGAGCATCCCGCTTTTGAAAATCATGTCAAAACGGCCACGATGGATTTTTCATCAACCACGTTTGTGCGTGAAGTAAGTCGTGCGAGAACGTTTGGTTTTATGAAAGATATTGAAACGTTGCGTGAAAATAATTTGGCGTTAGGCGGAAGTTTGGATAACGCAATTGTTGTTGATGATGATAAAGTCATTAATGAGGATGGTTTACGATATGCCGATGAATTTGTTAAGCACAAAATTCTTGATGCTATTGGTGATTTATATTTGCTCGGTCATACGTTAATTGGCGATTTTACAGGTTATAAATCGGGACATGGACTCAACAATCGTTTGCTACGTGCCTTGCTTGATGATAAAGAAGCGTGGGAAATGGTAAGTTTTGACAATGAGGCTGATGCCCCCATTTCCTTTATGCGTTCAGCTGAAACGCCACGTCATAATGATTAATTCACCGTTGTTCTAGTATTTTTAGTGCTGTCAATGGCAAATTCAATCATCACTCACGAGTACGATGTTATTGTGGTCGGTGCTGGCGGAGCGGGTTTACGCGCTACATTGGGTTGTGTTGAAAAAAAGCTTAAAACGGCTTGTTTAACCAAAGTTTTTCCAACGCGTAGTCATACCGTTGCTGCGCAAGGTGGCATTAGTGCCGCTTTGGGTAATATGGGTGAGGATGACTGGCGATTTCATTTTTATGATACAGTCAAAGGGTCTGATTGGCTGGGCGATCAAGATGCAATTGAGTACCTTTGTCGTGAAGCCATTCCTGCAGTGATTGAGCTTGAGCGTTATGGTGTTCCTTTTTCGCGTACAGCAGAGGGCAAAATTTATCAACGTGCTTTTGGTGGGATGACTACGCATTATGGTACAGGTCAAGCACAGCGTACATGTGCCGCTGCGGATAAAACTGGTCATGCTATTTTACATACGCTCTATCAACAATCATTAAAACATCAGGCGGAGTTCTTCGTTGAATACATCGTACTTGATTTAATTATGGATCAAGGCGATTGTCGCGGTGTTTTGGCATGGTGTTTAGAAGATGGTTCACTACATATTTTCAAAGCACACAGCACGATTTTAGCGACAGGCGGTTATGGGCGCACCTATTTTTCATGTACATCTGCGCATACGGTAACCGGTGATGGGAATGCTATGGTGCTGCGTGCTGGGTTGCCGCTACAGGATATGGAGTTTATTCAATTTCATCCAACAGGCATTTACGGTGCAGGGTGTTTAATTACTGAAGGTGCGCGTGGTGAAGGTGGATACTTAACCAATTCAGAAGGCGAGCGCTTTATGGAGCGTTATGCGCCTAATGCCAAAGATTTAGCCTCTCGAGATGTGGTAAGTCGCGCAATGACAATGGAAATCAATGCAGGGCGAGGCGTTGGAAAATTAAAAGATCATCTTTATCTGCATTTAGAACATTTGCCTGCGGCGTTGATTCACGAGCGTTTACCGGGTATTTCCGAAACAGCGCGTGTATTTGCGGGAGTTGACGTAACTCAGCAACCTATCCCCGTCTTACCTACTGTTCACTATAACATGGGCGGCATTCCTACCAATTATCACGCTGAAGTAGTGACGTTAGAGCACGCAAATCCAGATAAAGTGGTAGAGGGATTGATGGCTATTGGAGAAGCCGCTTGTGTATCGGTGCATGGGGCTAATAGGTTAGGATCAAACTCATTACTCGATTTAGTGGTTTTTGGGCGAGCGGCTGCCCATCGTTGCGCAGAGAAAATAACGCCAAATCAGAGTCATGCTGATCTGCCTTCCTTGCTATATGAACGCGCCATTGAGCGATTTGAGCGAATACGTCAAGCCAGTGGTAATGAGAAAGTGGCAGATATTCGGATTGCCATGCAAAAAATAATGCAAAGCAAAGCGGCTGTTTTTAGAACACAGTCTACGTTGGATGAAGGGATTTTAGAGATGGCAAAAGTCAGCGCGTCTTTTGCTCATATAGGATTGTCGGACAAATCGCTTATTTGGAACACGGAGTTAGTTGAAGCGTTAGAGCTTGATAATTTACTATCCCAAGCCACTGTTGCCATCCATAGCGCGGCTAATCGTCATGAAAGTCGCGGGGGGCATGCGCGAGAAGATTACGCCCTGCGTGATGATGAGAATTGGTTAAAGCATACGCTTACATGGTTGCAACATGACAGCGTCAACATCGATTATCGCCCTGTACATTTATACACATTAACCGATGAGGTTGAGATGATTGCACCTAAGGCGAGAGTCTATTAAGTTATTTTAGTTTGATAAATGACGCCTTCAGCAGTAAATTTTTCTCTTAAATCAATATGTTTATTGTGTTTTAATCGTTGTGTTATTTATTATAAACACGATAAATGACGTGCGATATGATTTAAAATATCGCTTTTAATGAGAATATTCGCTATAATTAAAAAAATTAGCACTTGTTGCTAAATCCTTAATGCGGCTATAATCACCGCTCAATTTTTAGAATGCGAATGTGGCGGAATTGGTAGACGCGCTGGATTTAGGTTCCTGTAGGTAACCCTGTGAGAGTTCGAGTCTCTCCATTCGTACCAAAAAATAATTATACAATCAAAGTTAGTCTTAACTTTAGTCACCAGTTTGCCTAATACTGGCAAGCCATAACATTTAAATTTCAAAAAACGTGTGGGGAAGAGATAAATGGAAATTTCTGTTGAACAAACTTCAGAATTAGGCCGGAGAATGACCGTGACTTTAGCGGAGTCCATTGTTTTAGACAAAATGGCGCCACGCTTACAAGAGTTAACCCGCACTGCTCGTGTTGATGGATTTCGTCGTGGTAAAGTGCCTTTGACGATTATTAAAAAAATGTTTGGTTCAAAGGTGCGTGATGAAGTCATATCGGATCTCATTCAATCAAGCTACTTTGACGCGCTAAAAGAAAAAGAATTAAATCCAGCGGGTTATCCACATATTGATATTACCGAGAACACAGCGAATTTCAGCTATACAGCTGACTTTGAGGTGTATCCTGTTGTAACACTTGAAAACGTTGATAATTTTGCCATCACAAAACAAGAAGCAAGCGTTGAAGAAAGTGATGTCGATGCAATGCTTGTGAAATTACAAACGCAACGTAAAACGTGGAAACCCGTCAAGCGTGCAGCCAAAAAACTTGACCGCGTAACGATTAATTTTTCAGGCATCAGCGGAGGCGAAAACTTTACCAATGGCACATCCGAAGGTCATGATGTAGAAATTGGCGCAGGTCAGATGATTCCCGGTTTTGAAGACAATTTAAAAGGCGTTAAACCTGGCGATACAAAAACATTTACCATTAACTTCCCAGATGATTATCCGCATGAAAAATTAGCAGGTAAGCCAGCGGAGTTCTCAATCGAAGTAACAGATGTTCAAGGTGCTGTTTTGCCTGAGATTGATGCGGAATTTATTAAGTCTTACGGTACTGAGGACGGTACAGTAGAAAGTTTCCGCAACGATATTAAAGAGAATATGGTGCGTGAATTAAAAGCTAAGTTAGCGGCAAATGTAAGACAGTCATTATTGAGTGCTTTATACGATAAAGTGACGGTGACGATACCAAAAAGCCTTATTGATGCTGAAATTGAAGAATTGCTCAAGCCTTACCGAGATATGGCGAAGAAAAACAATATTGATATCAATATGTTGAATTTGTCTCGCGAGCAATTTGAAGAGCAAGCACAAAAAAGAGTGACATTGAATCTTGTTGTAGGGGAGATTATTCATCAACACAATTTAGTGGCAGATGAAGCACAAGTTCGTGCACGTGTGGAAGAGATGGCGCAAAGCTATGATAGTCCAGCACAAGTCATTGAATGGTACTACAAAGATGAAAATAGATTAACAGATGTAAAACAAGCGGTCATGGATCAGCAGGTAGTTGATTGGTTGCTCGCAAAAGCAACAGTGACTATTGAAAACGTCGATTTTGACACTGTGATGAATAACGCTTAATTTTTCGGAACCATTATGTACTCACAACAACTTGCGCAAATGATGGCAGCACAGTCTGCTGGTGGCTTAGTGCCGATGGTCGTAGAGCAAACAGCGCGTGGTGAGCGTGCGTTTGATATTTATTCTCGCTTACTAAAAGAACGTGTGATTTTTTTAGTGGGGCAGGTTGAAGACTACATGGCAAATCTTGTTGTCGCGCAGTTGTTGTTTTTAGAGTCAGAGAACCCTGATAAAGATATTCATCTCTACATCAATTCTCCCGGTGGTTCTGTGACGGCTGGAATGTCAATTTATGACACGATGCAGTTCATTAAGCCGGACGTGAGTACGATGTGTATTGGTCAAGCAGCAAGTATGGGGGCTGTTTTGTTGACCGGTGGCGCTAAAGGAAAACGCTATTGTTTACCGAATTCACGTATGATGATTCATCAACCTTTAGGTGGTTTCTCAGGACAAGCGTCTGATTTTGATATTCACGCGAAAGAAATTTTATTGATTAGAGAAAAGTTAAATCGTGTGCTATCGCATCACACGGGGCAAACATTAAAAAAAGTGCAAAGCGATACGGATCGTGATAATTTTTTAAGTGCAACAGATGCGGTAACTTATGGTTTAATTGATCATGTATTAACAGATCGTTCGACAATAATTGATAAAAAGTAAATATATTTCACGCGATTTCAAATTAAAGGAAGGGCGATTATGAGCAGTAAAGATAAAGATTATGATGACGACAAAATTATCTATTGTTCTTTTTGTAGTAAAAGTCAAGGTGAAGTAAGAAAGATGATCGCAGGTCCTTCGGTGTATGTCTGCGATGAATGTGTTGAGCTTTGTAATGATATTTTGCGCGAAGAATTAAGTGAACTCACAACACTTAATGAAGGTAGTTTGCCTAAGCCACGAGAAATCAAAGATGAATTAGACGGGTATGTTATCGGTCAAGACAGAGCTAAAAAAACTCTAGCGGTTGCTGTGTACAATCACTATAAGCGTCTGCGAAACAAGAATAACAAATCTAAAAAGAATAAAATTGAATTAGCAAAAAGTAATATTTTGCTCATTGGTCCAACTGGATCGGGAAAAACGTTACTCGCAGAAACCCTTGCTCGTTTGCTCAATGTGCCTTTTACTATCGCTGATGCGACTACGCTAACAGAAGCGGGTTATGTTGGTGAGGACGTAGAAAATATTGTTCAAAAGATTTTGCAAAAATGTGATTATGATGTTGAAAAAGCAGAGTCTGCTATTGTCTATATTGATGAAATCGATAAGATATCTAAAAAGTCTGAGAATACATCTATCACCCGTGATGTGTCCGGTGAAGGTGTACAACAAGCTCTATTGAAATTGATTGAAGGTACTGTCGCTTCTATTGCGCCGCAAGGTGGTCGCAAGCATCCTAATCAAGAATTTATCCAAGTGAATACTGCTAATATGCTGTTTATTGTTGGTGGCGCATTTTCGGGGCTGGATAAAGTGATTCAAGCGCGTTCTGAGAAAGGAGGTATTGGTTTCTCAGCAGAAGTGAAAACGAAAGATGAAAGTAAGAATATAGGTCAATTATTTGCTGAAGTTGAAGCGGAAGATTTAATTAAATACGGCTTAATTCCTGAATTTATTGGTCGTCTGCCTGTCATTGCAACACTTGAAGAACTTGATGAAGCCGCATTAATTCAAATTTTAACGCAACCTAAAAATGCATTGATTAAGCAGTATAAGCATTTGTTTGAAATGGAAGGTGCGGAGCTTGAATTTACAGATGATTCACTTTCTGCAATTGCGCAAAAATCAATGGAGCGCAAAACAGGTGCGCGTGGATTGCGTACGATTGTAGAAAATGTATTACTCAATACTATGTATGAATTGCCTTCTGCTGATAATGTAGACAAAGTGATTGTTGATAAAGAAGTCATTTTAGATGATATCGAGCCGACATTAATTTACAAAACTGAACGAAAAACGAAAAAAGCCGCTTCTGAAAACTAAAATAGAGTGAGGCGTAAACGTAGAAAAGGATGCTTTTAGACAAGCATCCTTTTTTTATGCGTAAAAAAATCAAAAAACGACTTGTTTTTCAGATAAATTGCCCTATAGTTCATCTCAACACTTTATAAATTTCCGATGGCAGAAAATAGTATGACTCAATTAACGTCCAATCAAACGCTTATTCCTGTATTACCGCTGCGTGATGTGGTGGTGTATCCCAACATGGTCATTCCTTTGTTTGTCGGGCGTGATAAATCAATTGACGCACTCAATAATGCAATTAAAGAAAACGGACAGGTTTTACTTGTCGCGCAAAAAGAAGCGGATATTGATTCACCTGACATTGCAGATTTGTATGAAGTGGGAACCCTTGCTAATGTCTTGCAAATGCTAAAGCTGCCTGACGGGACGGTGAAAGTGTTAATGGAAGGGGAAGAGCGTGCTAGAGTTGTAGAATATCAAAAGCATGACGGTTTTTTAGGTGCGTATGTAATTGACGTTGAGGAAACGTACCATCTTGATGAGCATGAAAAAGGCATTTTAGAGCGTACGGCGTTAAGTTCATTTGAAAATTATGTGAAGCTCAATAATAAAATTCCTGCTGAAGTACTCAGTGCCCTGTCTGAAATTGATGATTCAAGTCGCCTTGCTGACACAATGGCGGCGCACATGACGCTCAAAGTGTCAGATAAGCAATGCGTTTTAGAGATGATGGATATTGGTCAACGCCTAGAAATGTTGATGGCTTTCATGGGATCTGAAGTTGATTTACTCGAAACCGAAAAACGTATTCGCGTGCGCGTGAAGCAGCAGATGGATAAAAATCAACGCGAATACTACTTAAATGAGCAAATTAAAGCCATTCATAAAGAATTAGGTGAAATGGATGAAGCGGCAACAGAGGTCGATGAGTTAACCAAAAAAATCAATGATGCTCAGATGCCAGAAGAAGCTAAAAATAAAGCATTTGCTGAACTCAACAAATTAAAAATGATGTCTCCGATGTCAGCAGAAGCCACCGTAGTGCGTAATTACATTGAGTGGATGGTCAGTGTGCCCTGGGTCAATACAACGGATGTACAGAGTGAGCTTGCCGCCGCTGAAGCGATTTTAAACGAGGAGCATTTTGGTCTTGAGAAGGTCAAAGAGCGTATTTTAGAGTATCTTGCAGTGCAACAGCGCGTTGATAAACTTAAAGGACCTATTCTATGCTTAGTTGGACCTCCAGGCGTGGGGAAAACATCATTAGGTGAGTCCATTGCACGCGCAACGAATCGAACTTATGTGCGCATGGCGCTAGGTGGTGTGCGTGATGAAGCTGAAATTCGTGGGCATCGTCGCACGTATATTGGCTCGATGCCCGGAAAAATTTTGCAAAGTCTTGCGAAAGTCAAAGTGCGCAATCCGCTCTTTTTACTTGATGAAATTGATAAAATGGCGACGGATTTTCGTGGCGATCCTGCGTCGGCACTACTTGAGGTGCTAGACCCTGAGCAAAATAATGCGTTTGCAGATCATTATTTAGAAGTCGATTTCGATTTGTCTGATGTGATGTTTGTAGCGACCGCTAATAGTATGGATATTCCGCCTGCATTGCTCGATAGAATGGAAGTGATTCGTTTAGGGGGGTATACCGAAGATGAAAAAATTAATATTGCGATGCGCTATTTAATACCGAAACAAATTAAGCAAAATGGTCTTAAAAACACTGAAATTGATATTTCAGAAGACACCGTGCGCGATATGATTCGCTACTATTCACGCGAAGCGGGGGTGCGTAATTTGGAGCGTGATATTTCGAAAATTTGCCGAAAAGTGGTCAAGGATGTCCTTCTCAAGCCGCGTAAATCAAAAGTTAAAGTCACGCCAAAAAATCTCAATGATTATTTGGGTGTTAGACGCTATAGCTATGGTAGTGCGGAAGAGAAAGATCAAATTGGTTGCGTTACTGGACTTGCGTGGACATCAGTGGGCGGTGAATTGTTGACTATTGAGACGGCTGTTATTAACGGCAAAGGAAAATATTCAACGACGGGTAAGCTTGGCGATGTGATGAAAGAGTCTATTGCCGCAGCAGTGACTGTTGTGCGTAGTCGTGCAGACGTTTTGGGTATTAGTGAGGAAGCGTTCCAAAATAGCGATATTCACGTTCATGTTCCAGAAGGGGCAACGCCAAAAGATGGTCCTAGCGCGGGTATTGGCATGTGTACCGCTATCGTGTCTGCGCTAACTAAAATTCCAGTGCGAGCAAACGTAGCGATGACAGGCGAAATTACGTTGCGTGGTGAGGTGTTGGCGATTGGTGGTCTTAAAGAAAAGTTGCTCGCAGCGCATCGTGGCGGCATTACGACAGTGATTATTCCCAAAGACAACGAAAAAGATTTAGTGGAAATTCCTGAAAATATTAAACAAAACTTAACAATTAAACCCGTGCGTTGGATTGATGAAGTTTTAGAAATAGCATTGCAATATCAACCTGTTCCTCGTGAACCAATTTTTGCAGAAGCGATCGACAAATTGAAAACAGAGTCAACAAAAAAAAGTCGAACACAAGTTCGTGCTCATTAAAAAACGGCGTAAGCCACAGAAATCAAAGTCTGTAACGGTTTTATTACTTGACACTCAAGGGGTGCGTTGATATAAATATAGCCGTTTCTGTGGCTTGCACGCGCTGCGTGGAAACGAGTAACGACGGCATTTTGCTATCCTAGAATTTTAAAAATAACTTCCTTAGGGGGAAATAATGAACAAATCAGAATTGATCAGTGCCATTGCGGAATCATCAGGTTTAACCAAAGCGGATTCTGGTCGCGCATTGGATGGTTTTATTGCGGCAGTCACTCACGCATTAAGTGCGGGCGATACCGTGGCTTTAGTGGGATTTGGAACGTATTCTGTAAAAGAAAGAGCAGAGCGCAAAGGTCGTAATCCGCAGTCTGGCGAAGAAATTACAATCAAAGCTGCAAAAACACCAACATTTAAAGCTGGTAAATCTTTAAAAGATGCTGTAAACTGAGAATTCTCAAGTCGGGTGCTTAGCTCAGCTGGGAGAGCATCGCCCTTACAAGGCGAGGGTCGGGGGTTCGATCCCCTCAGCACCCACCAGACTTTGGAGCGGTAGTTCAGTTGGTTAGAATACCGGCCTGTCACGCCGGTGGTCGCGGGTTCGAGCCCCGTCCGCTCCGCCAATACCTAAAAAACCCCGAACCTTTGGTTCGGGGTTTTTTTTTGCTTACTTACAATGAGTTATCGAGGTGGCTATTTTATGTTGACCAAAATTAGAGAAAAATCACAAGGGGCTTTTGCTGGAGTTATCTTGACGGTTATTTGTGTCCCATTTTTTTTATGGGGAATTAATAATTACATCAATGATGGTCAAGAAGCGCCTGTTGCGTCTGTTGGCAAAAAAGATTTTTATCAACGTGATGTGACAAAAGCGTATGAAAAATACCAGCAAAGCCTTGGTGGATTAGCTGCCGATGAACAAAGTATCAAGTTTCAGGCACTTAGAAAATTAATTAAAGATGAAGTCTTATTGCAATATGTGCATCAAAAAGGTTTGACGGTAACGGAGGATACGATTCGTGATTTTATTCAATCGTTGCCGTATTTTCAAACTGATAACAAATTCGATGAGCAAAAATATAAACAACTACTTTCGCAACAACGTATGTCATCAAGTGAATTTGTTGCTCAAATTAAAAATGCGTTAGTAATGGAGCAATTTCAACAAAGTATTTTAGATAGTAGTTTTGCGACCCCTTATGACTTAGAGCATTTTTTCAAAATTCAAAATCAAACCCGTGATGTGGACTATGTGACGATTCCCGTCACGCCAGCAAATATAACGGTAAATGAGAGTGAGATACACGACTATTATCAAGCGCATCAAACACAATATCAGTTGCCTGAGCAAATGGCGGTTGAATATATTGAATTGACGCTAGAGGATATTGCGAAAACCATTGAGGTAACGGATGAAAAACTCAAGGCGTTTTACGATGAACAATCCGCGCAATATAGCACACCAGAGCGTCGTAAAATTAGTCATATTCTCTTTGAAGTCAATGATAAACAAGATGAAAAAACCGCGTTAGAAAAAGCCACACAGGCAAAAGCACAATTAGCAACTAAAGATTTTGCCGGTCTAGCGCAAGCACTTTCAGATGATAAATTCACCGGTAAGGCGGGTGGCGACTTAGGTTTGTTTACTGCGGGCGTGATGGATAAAGAGTTTGATGATGCCGCGCTAGCGCTTAAACAAGGTGAAGTATCAGCACCGGTGAAGTCTTCTTTTGGTTATCATTTGATTAAAGTTACCGAATTATCGCCCGCGCAAGTCAAGCCGTTTGAGAGTGTCAAAGCCCAATTAACGCAAGCCTATCAAAAATCACAAGCTGAAAACACGTTTTATCAACAAGCCGAGTCGTTGACCGAAATCAGTTATCAAAATTCAGATAATTTAAACGTGGCGGCGGAGCAGCTGAATTTAACGGTAAAGAAAACAGGGCTGTTTACTAAAACCACTGGCGAAGGGGTGGCTGCTGATGAAAAAATTCGTGGCGTGGCATTTAGTGATGAAGTCATTAATGGCACAAATAGCACGCCTATTGAATTAGATGCTGAACATGTCGTGGTATTGCGTGTACTTGAACATAAAGCGGCTGAAAATAAACCCTTAGAGCAAGTAAAAGCAGACGTGGTTAGTGCGCTGCAAACCCAAAAAGCACAGCAACACGCTGAAGATATCGCTAAAGAAATAAAAACAAAAGTTGCCCGTGGTGAAGCGCTTGCTAAAGTAGCTACTGAGTATAAATTACCCGTGCAAAAAGCTGCTGGTTTAACGCGGATGAAGAAAGACTTTAATGTTGTACTCAATGAAGCTATTTTTAAAGCCGCAAAACCGGTTGCAGATAAACCTAGTATTTTCAGTGTCGCCTTGCCTTCACATGAACAGGTGATCGTCAGTTTGAGCAACGTAGAAGATGGGGCGATGACCGAAGAAGATAAAAAACGTGCGGCATTAGCGACTAAAAATATTGCTAAAGCCATTGGTGATAGTGAGTTCAATGCGTTAATCAATACGCTTGAACAAAAAGCCGATATCGAAGTGAATTTGCCTAATTCGCCAGCGGCTCAGTAAATTTTAGCATTTATTTACCATAAGCTCTTGTTGCTCGTAAATGGGCATCAAGGGCTTTTTTTATTATTGATGTTTGCGAATTTCACATAAATAATAATTACGTTGGCTAATTTCCGAGCTACTTATAATCAACAGGCAAAAATCATGCACCCCGAAATGAATGCGCCCGTTGATGACGTGTTGGCATTTCAAGAACGCATTTTGGCGGCATAATGTTTAAGCTTAATCCACTTTCAAAAACAACAGCGCATCAATATCTTCATCTTGGCGCGGGGGATCAATAACGGTGTCTAAAATAAAGACACGTTCATTGGGAACACCGCCATGTTGAACGATATATTTTGCAATGGCTCGCGCTCGCGCAGCCGCTAATTTTGTTAAGCGTTTGGTTTCGATAGGTAAATTTTGCGACAACGTTTCTTTGGCGACGCTGTAGAAATCGCCCATTTCTGGTTGTGCTAGTTCAAGCGTACCAAAGAATGAACGCTTAACGAGTTGTGGGAACTTTTCTTTGAATTCTTGCGCCAGTAAGCGTTGCGTATCTGCCTCGTCAAGTTCTACATATTCGGGGCGTATTTTTCGATCTCCTTTTCGATTGATTTCTTCTGCTTTCAGCACTTTGAGTCGATCTGTTAACGCCTCTTCGCGCAATACATTCCAATCTTGAGTTTGAAAGGCAGTTGCTTTAATTTCAATTTTTAAGGTACTACGGTCTTTTAATACTTTTGCAATGCCATCGAGTTTTTGTTTCTGCCATTCGGCTAACTCCGATTGACCAGGTGAAAATTGGATAGCGCTTAAATCCTCATCTGTGCCTAATAGATTAGCAATCGTTTGAAAAGGTGAACTGATGGTTTTCGTTAAAATATTGAGAATAGCATCACTCACAACGCCACCCAAATCAAATTGAGGATCGTTGAGTGAACCTGTAATCGGTACATTTAAATTGATAATTCCATTCATGTCTTTGAGCAAAGTAATGGCTAAATCAAAGGGCGCATTAATTGCGTGGGGATTATCAATTTGTTCACCGAGTTCAAATTGCTCAATTAACAAATTGTTATCAGCGGTGAGTTCCCCTTTTTTGACGTTATAATTCA
>OMIH01000061.1 GCA_900299045.1 Methylococcaceae bacterium | reverse complement strand
GCCAATACGCCATGCTGTGATGCTGGCGATAATGACTTTGCCAGTAAATTAACTAGCGTCAACGGTGCTAGCGCATCAATGATGAAATGCGATAACCCTAAATGACGGCGCAAACCTTGATGAAGTACATAATTCCATTTTAAGAGGTGCTGCCGTCCGCTGTGATGCTGTGCTAATTTTATTGACTCGCCAAACACTGAAACTTCATGTACATCATGTGCAGGCACAACAACCACTGGGCACAAAGGCGTTAGACTATCGTCATCCAACCCTTTATAGTTCATCGGCACTCCAAAAAAACCTGCCGCCCCTAGCGTTTCAATGGTCGGTACAAACTCTTCTAAATGCCGACGAATTCCTTCTT
Source organism: Methylococcaceae bacterium (assembly GCA_900299045.1). Taxonomy (GTDB): domain Bacteria; phylum Pseudomonadota; class Gammaproteobacteria; order Methylococcales; family Methylomonadaceae; genus UBA10906. The sequence goes on along the minus strand of OMIH01000061.1, from coordinate 16,912 downwards.
CTCGGTCATCCATGCAAAAAATCACCTGCGCTGACGGTCGATTTTCACGTTGATACCAACGCCCCCGCAAATAATTTGCCGTTAAACCTTGAAAAATTTGCTCTCGATAATGACGCTCATACGCCACTAACCAAATTTTTTGGCGCTCAGTTTGAGTAAATTCATCGAGTATATGCAACATATCACGCAATTGCGTTTTAGATAACAAATTGATTTGCGCAGCATTGAGTCCTAAATGCTGACATAAACGAAATACACGCCATGCAATAGTGTAAACGGCATCAACCGATGCGCTCTTTTCGGCTAAAGGCGACTGCTGCCACGTCCAAACAACGTCGGCTAGCAGTTGAAATTGAGAGGTGAGTGATTTTTTACAATGTGAAAATTGAACGAGTTCTTGCGCTTGATGTGATAAATGTTCAGGAAGATGACCGTTGTAAAAGTGATAACGTACATCAAATTCAGCGATATTTTTTTCAAAATAAGTCTGTAATTTATCGAGCCGCGCATCAATGCACCATGTTTCTTGACAAATTTTATCCAGCCAAAGCCGATCAAGTGTTAACCGAATGGCTAAAAAATCAGCCAAAGTTGGTTTAACATCGTTTTCTGGCTTGTATTCGCGATGATGTTCGCGCCAATTGATCATCCCTGCCCAGCCCGGTAACTCTAACGCTAAACGTTGTAAGTAAGCCGCCCATTTTTCTTGTGGAATATGGTGTGCAGACAAATGAAAGATAATCGTATCCATCGCATTATCAGGCAGTTGCTCAATAATGTGCCGCGCTGTGGGTAATTGTGCTAACTGAGCGTTAATGTCATAAATAAGCATCGCTCGCCACGCGCCAAACAAACCTAATTGATGACGCTCAGGCAACGACCACGCAGCAATGCCCTCATCGAGTGCACTCGCACATAATCGAATCAATTGCGGCTGAACGAATTGTAAACAATCCACCCCGCTGAGTTGTGCAATCAATCCGCGCAATGTGAACGTATCGCCAAGTGATAAAAAATGGGCGTTGAGTGTGTTATTAGCTTGTTTTGACCACGTATCGCGTACATTTTCGTCGTCGAGCTGATGATTTGTTAACCACTGGTTAATCTGCGTTGACGTTAAATTTAATAAATCTTCGCTGTGCAATGCTACATCGGCTAAATTCAACTTCACTAAAATAGTTTGCCACAAATCAAAAATAACAGACTGCGTCTTTTGCGCACTGGAAAATAAACGCGTTTGTACTATTGGCGGCACGTCATTTTGCACTGTATACAAAGCGTTAAGGGTTTGTTTTTGCCATGAAAATTGTGAGGACGTAATCGCAGAAAAATCAAATAGCAACGCGAGTCGATATAATGTTTTGCGATAAATAGTTTGACTTGGAAAAGTATAAAAAACCTCTTCACAACGCCACGTTTTTTTCTCTGCTAACGCGGCAAAAATATCGGCATCGCTCACGCGCCCTTGAGCGTAAAATTTTCGGTAAGCCTGTTCGGGTAAATACCCTTCAATACCGGTTAATCGCTCCACTTCCGCTAGCGCGTCTTCAAAAGGTAAATGTTGAAAGCCGTGAATAGTATTGTGATGAACGAAATTTAAAATGGGCCCTTGAGCAGGAAGAATATGATCAATATGTAAAAGCGCATCAGCAATCATCTCGCGCGATGTCATGGAATGAGGGTGAGAATGTTCAATAGGTGCTGACATGGATACTCCGTCAAGAACTACGCGCTTTTAGGTCAACGGCGTGAGTTGTAATTGAATGGTTTGAGTCATTTTTGACACGGTGATAGATGACAGGTCGATCAACGCGGCAGGGAATAAGCCAAAAAAGACGATACCTATTACCAAAATACCCGCAGCCACTAGTTCATGGCTTTTGAGATCAGCTATGTTTGCCATCGCAGGTTGACTGGTGCCGGTGAACAATAATCCAATAGTTCTCATACAATAAGCGGCACTAATTAAAACACTAAAACTAAAAAACACCATCCATGCCCCCCATTGCTCAAAACCACCAAATAACGCGTGAAGTTCTGCGATAAAACCAACCGTACCAGGTAATCCCATAGCGGCTAGTAAAACAAAAGTCGTTAAAAATGTGAAACGTGGTGTAATTTTAATTAACGCGCTGTAATCTTGAATATTGCGTGTATGCGTACGCTCGTAAAGTAATCCGACGAGCAAAAATAACGCGCCAGCAATAAAACCATGCGCTGTCATTTGAAGTACTGCGCCCATCAAACCCGTTTCGTTCAAACAAGCAATGCCAAGGAGCACAATTCCTAAATGACTCACCGAGGAATAAGCAACCATCGCTTTTAAATCGCTTTGTCGCCACGCAAGCAAACCGCCATAAATCATGCCAACTAACGCGAGTATCACGAGTAATGGCTGCAACGTTTGTGCAGCGAGCGGCAACATTACGACGGCACGAATCAACCCATACGCACCCATTTTAAGTAAAATACCCGACAGTAAAATACTCACAGGACTCGGCGCTTCCACATGTGCCAGCGGCAACCAGCCATGCAGTGGAAAAATAGGCATTTTGACACCAAATCCCATTAAAAAGCCCAGTAATACCCAAATTTGTTGCGTTTTTGGCATATTCTCTGATACAGCAGACATAGCCTGCATGAGCGATGCGTGCTGTGGTACATATTCATAAGCGGCAATTAAACTCACCAACATAAAAATAGAGCCGCCCATTGTATAGAGAACGAAATTTAAACTCGCTGCATGGCGACGTTTCCCTCCCCAGCGGTTAATGAGAAAAAACAACGGGATAAGCGTCACTTCCCAAAAAATATAAAAAATTGCCCAATCTTGCGCTAAAAAAACGCCAAGCATGCCAAATTCGAGTAATAAAATACATATATGGTAACTTTTGACACGCTCATTAATGGATTGTGATGCTAATAAAGCCACGCAGGTCAGCAGTGTTGCTAATGTCACCATAGGCAATGACAAACCATCAACACCTAGTGCATAACTACTGCCAAACTTAGGATTGAGCGGAAAATACTCGCTAAATTGTGGAGCAACGTTAAACGAATCATAATCGACTAGCAACTTACAACATATTAGAAAAGCAAGCGCTGTAAAAAATTGCGCGACCAGGCGGAGCAATTGAGAATGTTCACGGGGAATTAACGCAAGAACAAGTACACCAAGAGGAGGCGTCCAAAGGAGAGCGCTTAAAATCATCATAAGTTGTTAGACTATTTCCAGAAGGCATTAAGCGCTATTGAAAAAACGCTATATAAAATCAACTTAAGATTGTATATTAAATCACCGTTAATTAAAAAACTAAATTTGAAAAAATTAAGTTTAAAAACAACATAAAAACACATCGAGAGAAACATGATTATAGTGACAGGCGGCGCTGGATTTATTGGTAGTAATTTAATTCACGCGCTCAATGAGCAGGGATACAATAATATTTTATTAGTCGATAATTTAACGAATGGTCATAAAATGCACAATATTGCCGATTTGACCATTACGGATTATATGGACAAACAGGATTTTATCTCACGTCTTGACGAAATGAATTTTTTGTCCAACGTCAAAGCCGTTTTTCATCAAGGTGCTTGTTCAGCCACAACGGAGTGGAACGGTCACTATGTCATGGAAAATAATTACACTTACTCCAAACGTCTTTTGCATTGGTGTCAAGAAAGAAACGTGCCTTTTGTCTACGCCTCGTCCGCATCCGTTTATGGCATGGGACAACATGGCTTTGCCGTTGATCGTGCCTGTGAAAAACCGGTGAATATGTATGCGTACTCTAAATTTCAATTTGATCAATATGTGCGCAATGTATTGCCCACGTCACGCAGCCAAATTGTTGGATTGCGTTATTTCAATGTCTACGGAGCGCGTGAACAACATAAAGGCAGTATGAGTAGCACGCCTTATCATTTCAACACGCAATTATATCAATCCGATGAGGTGAAATTATTTGCAGGATGTGATGGTTATGCTGATGGTGAGCAAGAGCGTGATTTTGTTTATGTGGATGATGTTGTGGCAATCAATCTATGGTTTTTAAATCATCCACAATGCAGTGGTATTTTCAACGTTGGCACAGGCAAAGCACAGACGTTTAATACCATGGCGCAAACAGTCGTGGATTGGCATGGACGCGGAAAAATTAGCTATATTCCCTTCCCCGATCATTTGCGCGGTGCGTATCAGAGTTATACGCAAGCGGATTTATCAACGCTACGCGCAATTGGTTGCGATCATCAATTTTTAGATATCAAAGCAGGTGTCACAGCGTATTTGAATAGGTTAAATCAACATGCTTGAAGCGCTCAATAATCTTTTACCCCAAACACAATGCGGACAATGTGGTTTTAAAGGTTGCCGACCTTATGCACAAGCGATGCTTGAAGGACAAGCCGACATTAATCAATGCCCTCCTAGTGGTAATGTAGGCATCGAAAAAATCGCACAATTTCTCGGTGTATCGCCTAAAGCGTTAAATCCTCAGTTTGGTGAACATAAACCAAAAAGCGTTGCGTTCATTGATGAAAACGCGTGTATTGGTTGCGTGAAATGTATTGCGGCTTGCCCTGTCGATGCAATTGTAGGAGCGGCTAAATTTATGCACACGATTATTGCATCAGAATGCACAGGCTGTGAATTATGTATCGCGCCTTGCCCTGTCGATTGCATTGCCATGCAGGTTTTAGACAACCCCCATTCCGCCCCAAGTCCTCTGCACGCAAAACAGCGCTATGAATCAAGGCAACAACGCAAAGAAAACGAAGCTGCCGAGAAAATAGAGCGTTTGCGCAAACAAAAAGCGCGTTTAGCCGCTATGCAAAACGTATAAGTAATAACGAAAAAAGGAATTCGTTTGTGGCGAATTCCTTTTTAAAGTGGGGCAATGGACTATTTAAGACAGCTTTATTTTCAAAATTTTGTTAATTTCAGCAGGATTGCCTTTGCCTTGCATGGCTTTCATCACCTGCCCCACAAAGAAACCAAACATTTTTTCATTGCCGTCACGGTATTGCTGCGCTTGCTTTTCATTTGCCACAAGAATCGTATCAATAATCGCTTCAATAGCGCCTGTATCGGTGATTTGTTTTAAACCTTGTTTTTCAATAATGTCATCTGCGCTGTCTGCAGTGTTCCATAAGAATTCAAAAACCTGTTTGCCAATCTTACCTGAAATTGTATCATCTGCAATTCGCGCCACCAGTCCCGCAAAACGCGTAGCATCAATAGGCGAGTCACTAATATCTAAATCTGCGCGGTTAAGTGCGGCGGATAATTCACCCGTAATCCAATTTGCGCAAATTGTGCTTTCACAATGTGACAGTTTCACCACTTCTTCAAAATAATTCGCTACATCGCGTGACGACGTTAATATCGTGGCACTTTCGTCATTTAAGTGATAATCCGTTTTAAAACGTAATTTTTTCTCTTCGGGTAATTCAGGTAAATGCGCTTTGATTTCAGACTTTAATTCATCGCTAATAAACACGGGCAATAAATCAGGGTCAGGGAAATAACGATAATCGTTGGCTTCTTCTTTGCTACGCATAGAGCGCGTTTCATCTTTTACGGAATCATATAAACGCGTTTCTTGCACCACCGTGCCACCGTTTTCAATCAATTCAATTTGGCGCTCAATTTCATGATTGATGGCTTTTTCAACAAACTTAAAGGAATTAATATTTTTAATTTCCGCACGCGTTCCAAATTCAGCCTGTCCTTTTGGACGTACAGATACATTAGCATCACAGCGAAACGAGCCTTCTTGCATATTGCCATCGCAAATTTCAAGATAACGCACAAGCTCATGTAATTTACGCATATAAGCCACCGCTTCTTTAGCGGTGCGCATATCCGGCTCAGACACAATTTCCAGCAATGGCGTACCAGCACGATTTAAATCAATGCCGCTTAGACCGTGAAAATTTTCATGCAATGATTTACCAGCATCTTCTTCCAAATGCGCACGCGTGACGCCAATGCGTTTTGTTTCACCATCAACGTCAATATCCAAAAAACCTTTGCCGACGATGGGCAGTTCAAATTGACTGATTTGATAGCCTTTTGGCAAATCGGGATAGAAGTAATTTTTGCGTGCAAACACGGAATAAGGGGCGATTTCCGCGTTAATCGCCATGCCAAACGTCACGGCTTTGCGCACCGCATCTTCATTTAACACAGGCAATACACCAGGCATGCCTAGTGAAATAATGCACGCTTGCGTATTTGGCTCTGCGCCATACGTGGTTGATGCACCCGAAAAAATTTTTGATTTTGTGGCTAATTGCGTGTGAATTTCAAGACCAATCACCGCTTCCCATTGTGTATTCATGTGTTATTCCTAAATTGATTATCAACAGTTTTATATTAATTATCCAAATTGGGGGATTGTGTATGCCAATTCGTCACTTGTTGATACGCATGCGCGACATTTAAAAGTCGCGTTTCATCAAAATAATTACCAATCAACTGCAAACCAACAGGTAGCCCACCGATAAATCCAGCCGGAATGGACATGGCAGGTAAACCTGCAAGATTGATAGCAATTGTGTAAATGTCCGCTAAATACATCTCAACAGGATTAGCTAATTTTTCACCAATGTTGAACGCGGGCGTGGGCGTGACTGGGCTAAAAATGACATCCACTTCACTGAACGCTTGTTTAAAATCATCGCTAATTAGACGACGAACTTGCTGCGCCTTGAGATAATACGCGTCGTAATATCCCGCAGAAAGTGCATACGTTCCCATTAAAATACGACGTTTTACCTCTTTACCAAAAGCTTCACCGCGTGAGCGCGTGTATAAATCATTTAAATCTGCGGGATTTTCACAACGATATCCAAAGCGTACACCGTCATAACGCGACAAATTTGATGAACACTCCGCTGAGGCGATAACATAATAAGCTGGAATCGCGTACTTCAAATTGGGCATAGAAATTTCTTTAATCTCAGCCCCGAGTTTTTTATATTCTTCAATAGCCTCGTCGAGCGCTTTTGCCATATCCGCATTGACATCCGCAGTGAAAAATTCTTTAGGTAAACCAATTTTCACGCCAGCTAACGATTTATCTAAATCCGCGCAATAATCCGGTACAGGGGTGTCAACACTCGTTGAATCTTTAACGTCAAATCCTGCCATTGATTGCAATAAAATGGCACAGTCCTGCGCACTGCGTGCCATTGAGCCGCCTTGATCAAGGCTTGACGCATACGCAATCATACCAAAACGCGACACACGACCATAAGTAGGTTTAATGCCACTCACGCCACAAAATGCGGCAGGTTGGCGAATAGAGCCGCCTGTATCAGTACCCGTCACGCAAACGGCAAGTTGAGCCGCCACCGCAGCGGCACTACCGCCTGATGAGCCGCCAGCCACAGCATTTTTATTCCATGGATTTTTTACCGCGCCATAAAAACTGGTTTCGTTTGACGAACCCATCGCAAACTCATCCATATTGAGCTTACCCAAATTCACTGCACCCGTTGCATTCAATTTTTTTACTACGGTAGCGTTGTAGGGAGCAATAAAATTATCAAGCATTTTTGAACCGCAAGTGGTTTTTACCGCTTGCGTACAAAAAATATCTTTATGTGCCATGGGAATGCCTGTTAATAACTCAGCATTGCCACTTGCAATACGCACATCAGCGCGTTGTGCTGCTTGCAGCGCTTGGTTGGCAGTGACTGTAATATAGGCATTTAAATCGGTGTATTTTTCAATGCGATTTAAAAAATACTGCGTGAGTTCAACACTGGAAAATTCTTTAGCGCGTAGGCCTTGAGCGAGTTGCGTTATTGTCTTGTTTTGCATGATCGTTTTTCTGTTTTCCTATTTACAAAGGCGATGGATGAAATTCTACCATTTTTCTCAAGGATTGGGCGTGGTTGAATATTGCTTTGTTAAATAAAATTGAGCGAGAGCTAAATCTTCGGGGCGAGTAATTTTGATATTATCACTACGACCTTCAACAATCTTAGGCGTTAAACCTTGCATTTCCAGCGCACTCGCCTCGTCTGTTACAGCGCCATTGCCTTGCGTGGCTTCTAGCGCTTGTTTTAATAAGCCGTAACGAAACATTTGAGGCGTTAATGCACGCCAAATCACATTGCGATCAAGTGTGCTAATAATGTGATTGCCATGCACTTCTTTTAACGTGTCGTGTGAAGAAAGGGCTAAAATTCCACCCACATCATCTTCGCATAGCGTTGAAATTAACAGATGAATATCTTCTTTTGTAATGCAAGGACGCGCCGCATCGTGTACAAGCACCCAATCATCAAAACTAGCAACACCATCAAGTGCAAGTAACGCATTCAAAACAGAATCGGCACGCTCTTTTCCGCCTTGTGTGCGAAGAATTTTAGTGTGCGTTGATATAGGCAAATCCGACCAATACGCATCATCTTTTGAAATCGCAACCACGATTTTATCGAAAATATCCGCTTCAATTAAACGACGCAGTGTCTGTTCAATAACGGTATAGGTGTCTGTTGAATGTGCGGTGTTTTCCGTGAACAACGGAAGATATTGTTTTGGACAATTTGCATTCATGCGCTTACCAACGCCTGCTGCGGGTACAATTCCCCAAAATTGCATAGATTTGGTCATATTCATTTTTTATCGAGTGAAACAAAACTGCCGCTAAAAGCGGCAGTACATGTGGCGAGTTTAAAATGATTTTCACAATAGCGCAATTATTGTGAGCGTACCCAATCACCAATTTTAATCGTAGGTTTTTTAATCACCCCTTCCAGCGTCCCAATCGCATAACGCGGTGTGACTGATTGAATGGTTAGCACATTTAAAGGCTGTTTGTTTACTGTAAAGCTACTTCCACCATCAAGTTGAATACCATCGCCCGCTGTTGCATAAACGATTAGCTGATCGCCCACATTGAGTTTTTCTTGTGCACCCGCATCAATATAAATTTTGTCACCTTTAATATCGGCAATGCGAGTTGAGAAGGGATAGCAGCTCAACGATTGCGCAATATCACTGCTCGCATTATGAATAATGTCGGTAATTTTCTGACCAGTAGCAGTCGAGCGAAAACCTTCACTGCCAACGGTATAACTGGCAGGAATGAAGACATCACCGCTGGATTTATCAACATAACGCTTTTGGAATAATAAGGCACCTGTCATCCCATCGTGAACATACACATCAATACCGATATTGCGACTACCAGTCATGTGACGTTTCCAGCTATTGAATAAACCCATCACCCCACTGCCTTGCATATATTCATCAGAGGCAATTTCCATATCACGCAGCACACCTGATAAAACAAACTGCGCACCCGATTTATTAGCCATTTTAACGACTTTAGACGATTCGTATTCATTGCGTTCTTGCAAATCTGGTGCTAAATCTGGTCGTGGATAAATCGCTAAATTTGTCGAATTAATACCAATGAATTGATTTGATTCCATGAGTAAATTATTAATTTCGCGCGGAATGCCATTATCTAAGTCATTGCTTTCATAATCACTTAATTGCTCTTGCACCACGCGCGGAAACGCGGTTGCAATAATGCGTTTACGATAATTGGGCTGACAGGTTCCCGTGGGCGAAAGTTCAACCATCGCTTTCACATGATAAATACCGTCCGATTGCCATTCACGCAAAATTTTTGTATTGCTCACCGCTGCTGCAGTACGCATAGTCATGCTTTCAAGTAACCGATTATCACGCCCCACAGAGGATTGACTCTGAACAGCCACCGCTGATTGCTGAGAAGCCACCCGAACCGCATCTTGCAACGCTTGTTTTTTTGCCAGCAAAACAGCCCCATTTTGCACGGTTGCTTGTCCTTCAACGGTTGCCACCACATTTTTGGGTGCAGGAGGTGGCGCAGGGGGGGGAGTTGTCGCGCAAGATACGACACCGACAAGTGCACTTACAGATGCAAGCCTAAACAAGAGCGTAGTCATAACTTATTTATTCCGTAATATTGGGACGGTCAAAACCTGACGTAAGCGGATAATCGTAGCAATCCATGCTATTGCAATGTGCTGGCGTTGATATCACTGAACTTGCCACAAGCGTTGCCGTCGTTGGTTGAATGGTTGGTGCGACGTTTGAAAATGGCGTCAATAACTCAGGTTCTGCAACGGGGGGTTGTGGGTGCTGCATACACTGTGTAACCACAGCAGGTGAGCCATTCATACACTCATAAAAACGCGGTGTCAATTCCAATTCAACCACCGTTTCAAAGGTATCGTCACCCGCAAACTTATCTTTGTTAATAGCAACGGTGCGAACAATTTTCGCACCGCGTAAATACGCATCCACATAAGAGCGGTAACTATCATGTGTGATAATCATATTTTCAACGGTGGTCACGCCTGTTAAATGAACGCCATAAACTTGCTCAGATAAACTGCGGTAAGCGTCCAATTTTGATGAGCGCATTGCCATCAGTTTAATTTGTGGACGTGAATAGTGGTCGCTTTTTTCAGCTGTACCATAACCTGTTGCACTCAATATTTTATGCGGAACGAAAGCGAAGTCGTCAACATGCGCAGTGTGCGTATGATTCGAACAAGCTGGCAGAAAAGCACTCAAAAATGCCGTCAGTAAAACAGGTTTAAAATTATGATGATTCATTGGGCAAACTCCTAATAATTATTGAGTAGTTTAGCGGCAAAAAAAACGATTTCTTAAATTTTGTTTTCTTGGATAATTTTTAAAGTGTGATTAAACAGGAAATGAAAGACCGTGTAAAATAGAGATGCAAATTATTTACTTTTTTTAGTGTTGAATATCAAAAATACCATGGAAACTTATCTTGTTGGCGGTGCTGTCCGCGATAAATTATTAAACCGACCTGTCACCGAGCGTGATTGGGTCGTTTTGGGGCAAACGCCAGAATCCATGCAAGCTCTCGGCTTTCAATCTGTTGGTAAAGATTTTCCGGTTTTTTTGCATCCCAAAACAAAAGAAGAATACGCGCTGGCGCGTACAGAGCGTAAAACAGCAAAAGGCTATAGAGGATTTTGCGTTCATGCTACGCCCGATGTCACCCTCGAACAAGATTTGCTACGACGCGATTTAACCATTAACGCCATTGCTATGTCAGAAAAAGGCGACCTCATTGATCCTTACGGTGGCGTGGCTGACTTGGAAAAACGTATTTTTCGCCATGTATCCCCTGCTTTTGCAGAAGATCCCGTGCGCATTTTACGTTTAGCGCGTTTTGCGGCACGTTATGCGCCATTAGGTTTTACCATTGCAGCGCAGACACAAGAGTTGATGCGATATATGGTTGAGACTGGTGAGGTCGATGCGCTTGTTCCAGAGCGTATTTGGGCGGAAATGCACAAAGCGCTAGGTGAATCTAAACCCTCCGCTTTTTTTTATACGCTGCGCGAATGTGGGGCTATGGCAAAAATTTTTCCAGAAATTGATGCGCTTTTTGGCATTGAGCAGCCCGCAAAATACCATCCAGAAATTGATTGCGGTGTGCACACCATGATGGTATTGGAGCGCTCGGCAATGTTAACGGATAAATTGGAATCGCGTTTCGCAGCATTGGTACATGATTTAGGTAAAGCACTCTCACCCAAAGATGACTTACCTCATCATCACGGACATGAACTCAAAGGCGTTTCTATTGTCGAAAAAATGTGCAATCGTCTGCGCGTTCCCACGCATTTTAAAACACTTGCACTGCAGGTCACGCAGTATCACACGCACTGTCATCGCGTTAATGAATTACGTGCAACCACATTAGTGGATCTCTTTCAAAAACTGGGTGCATTCAAAGATTTTCATAAATTACAAGCCTTTGTCTTAGCGTGTGAATCCGATATGCGTGGGCGGTTAACGTTTGAAAATGCGCCTTATCCTCAAGCGAAAATTTTCATGCAACTCGCGCATGCAGCGGCAAATGTTGATACATCAAGTGTGTTAAACAGGGGGTTGCAAGGCGCAAAAATCGGTGAAGCAATTCGGCGACTGCGTATTCAAGCCATCGCCGAATGTCGGTTATCAAATCAAATTTAATTCAGATAAAGCGGGATGATGGTCGGGTCGCGGGGTTTTCCATTCCCAATAAAATAAACGATCTTCTTCTGAAATGAAGATATCGTTAATTGATGCGATTCTGCGTTGCATCAATCCTTTTTCGTTAAATTCCCAATTTTCGTTTCCAAAAGAGCGTAGCCATTGCCCTGATGCGTTTTGCCACTCATAGGCAAACCGCACCGCAATACGGTTTTCATGAAACGCCCACAACTCTTTAATAAGGCGATATTGCTGCTCACTTGCCCATTTACGTTGCAAAAAAGCCACAATTTCCGCGCGACCCGTCACAAATTCTGAGCGATTTCGCCATTGACTATCCACGCTATATGCCAGTGCGATATTTTCGGGCACTTGCAAATTCCACGCATTCTCAGCCGCGCGAACTTTCATCGCGGCTGTTTCAATGGTAAACGGTGGAAATGGGGGGCGAAAATCATCCGTCATGCTTGTTTTCCCTATTTACTGGCTTTACTCAAGAGTGATTTCACCAACGCAATTAACGCTTCGCGTTTTAAGAATGCACCGTAAAATGCGAAGCCCAAAAACATACCATAAACTAATTTACCTAAAAATGAATCACCTTCTTCATTTGTTTGCGCGGCAACAGCGGCTTTTTTTGCTCGTTCAATATCATCAAGTTTAGGTGCTACCGTTTGAACTGCCACTTTTGATGGCGCAACAGGCGCGTTTAAATCTGGCAACCCTAAACTACGCCATTCGTCATAATCTTGCCAAATAGGATAGCCGCCTTTTTTCCAGTATTCTTTCGTAAAATAAGGCGCAAGACTCATACCGTGTGACATAGGAATACCACGATCATCCATAAAACCATCGTAAACTACCAAGCTAATATCACCACCCTCACCTACGCCATTAGTAGTAAATGATTTTTCAACATGATCATGGAACATCCAAATGCCTTGACCAAAACTGTTAAGCCCATCGTCTTTACCATTAAGCTCTAAATCTAAACGTTGAGCAGGCACCATGCCATGGACGTCGCGTTGAATATAGGAGCTTGGACCATTATCCACGCCATCGTAATGCGTAACGGTCGGTTTATGTCCATGAATATGCAAAGCAAGCGACTCAGTATGTCCATTGATTACGCGCAATTTCACCTTTTCATCTTCTTTCATGTGAATGAGCGATTCACGCAAAGTGTACGGAAAAGAGCGACCATTTAGCATAAAATAGTCGTCAGTGGCATCGGTTGTGTCATATTCCATGTTCATGTGTTTAGCAATCAGGCGCGGGTCATTTGCAGAGCGTGCTACAACCTCATGAAGTTCTTTATCAACGGATTGATAGTGCAAATCGTATTCACGCGCGTATTTTTCAGACACCGCTACTGACGGATGACGTACTTGACCCGCACCAACATTAAGCGTTTGCGGCCAGTTATTGGGACGATTTTCTTCAACAATAAACATCCCCTGCAAACCCATTGGAATATGCGTGTGTGGCTGGACATGGCAGTGATAGTACATTGTACCGGGTTGGCGCGGTTTAATGACATACGTTTTGCTTTCACCGGGCATGGTATCCATGTTACTGGTTTGCCCCACACCATCGTTGCCATTTTGCGAATGATCCATGAATGGATGATCAACGCCATGCAAATGAATAGAGTGTGGTAGATAATGCGTATTTTCTAAAACAATCCATACCACGTCATCCTGTTCAACACGAATGGTAGGTGATGGCACGCGTAGTAAGGGATTCGCGATGGATTCGTACAAATTAAGCGTCGACATATCGCGTGTTTTGGGCGCATAAACCCAAAAAGTTGGCTGCAATCCCGGTGCAATATCAAATGTGGTAATAGGATCTTTGTTATCGGGTGAATGCCCATTGAGCTCAACAACTTCAAGTTTAATGACAATCTTATCTGGATCACCATCGCCATCCACGTCGTCAGACATCGTAATCGCATCTGCGGCTAATTGCGTCTGCATTAGCGTATCCATGGAAACGCCATTAGTGCCTTTTACAAACGCAGCGATATCATACGGATTGTCTGGATTACACAATTTTGACGCTTGAATTTTTACGCCATCAATCACTTGTTCTTTACGCCAATTTGGGTCTACAAAATCCGAGCAAACCTCCTCAACTGCCCCTAACGCCACTTTTGAAGAGGGCGGCAAATCCGTTGCAGCATAACTACCTGTTGCCGAAAATAAAAGCGAGCTACTGCCAAGCAAAGTAAGAATGGTTTTACGCATAAAAATAACCTTAAAAATATGACGCGAAAAATACACCCGTGCAAAGTCGGGATACCTAAGGGCAGATATTTTAACTCAATCTCAACACTTGCGCATTGATTAACAAAATTCATAAAAAATAAATCAACAAAACAAGCAAGTAGGATGAGTTGATTAAACGAGTGTTATACGCTATAATCTCGGCAATAGAGACGGATTTATCGAAACAATTACGAGTGATAATTCGCAACTTTTTAGTCGAAAAAATGTCAATAGCGTTAACGAATATTCACTGCACGGGTAAATAATGAGCGAAGAACAACAGCAATCACAATTAAAACAATTGATCGCAAAAGGTAAACTTCAAGGATACTTAACGTATGCTGAGGTGAACGATCATTTGCCAAATGATGCTGACCCAGAGCAAGCAGAAGAAATTATCAACATGATTAATGACATGGGTATTCAGGTCTATGAAGTAGCGCCTGATGAAGACTCATTGATTACCGATTCTGTTGCGGTTACTACTGACGACGAAGATGCAGAAGAAGTTGCCGCCTTAGCCTCACTTGATAACGAATTTGGTCGCACGACCGATCCTGTTAGAATGTATATGCGTGAAATGGGCTCGGTTGAATTGCTTACACGCTCAGATGAATTAAAAATTGCTAAACGTATTGAAGAAGGACAGCGTCAAATTGTGCAAGCTGTGGCGCGTTCTTATGTTGTCGTCAGTGATTTTATTACCTCATTTGAATCCATTTCACCCGATGCCGCACTTAGCTCAACCAATAATGATGAAGGTAATATTCGCTTAACCGATTTAATTTCGGGTTTTGTTGATCTATCTGAACCAGAAGATTTAATTTCTACCCTACCCGCTGATGACGAAATTGACGACGATGAAAGCATCGTGGTTGACGACAGTAGTGAAGAGGAAACAAAAGGCTTAAATTACGAAGAAGTTAAAGAAAAAGTCGATGTTCTCAAAAAACAATTGGCTGTTGCTTCAGATGCAATGAAAAAACACGGCTATACCAGTGAAAAAACCGAACACGAATTCGATAAACTCACTGAGTTATTTATGGAATTCAAGTGGTCATCAAATTACTTGAAGCGATTGACGGGTATTATCCCTAAAGGTATTGCCACAGTTCGTACACAAGAAAAATTTATCATTGATATTGCGGTTAATCAAACAAAAATACCGCGTAAAGATTTTCTTGCCGTATTTAATGAAAATGTTAGCAGTCCAGCTTGGTTAGAAAAATTTTTATCCGACCCCGTTCACGGTGCTAACTTAAAAGAGCGCGAAAAGGAACTACGCAAATCATTGAAAGTGATTACTGAAATAGAATCTGAATATGGTTTAACCATCAACGGATTAAAAGACATTAATCGTCGTATGTCGATTGGTGAAGCAAAAGCGCGTCGTGCTAAGAAAGAAATGATTGAAGCGAATTTACGTCTTGTTATTTCAATCGCGAAAAAATACACTAATCGGGGATTACAATTTCTTGACTTGATTCAAGAAGGAAATATTGGTTTAATGAAAGCCGTTGATAAATTTGAATATCGTCGCGGCTATAAGTTTTCAACGTATGCAACATGGTGGATTCGTCAAGCGATTACACGCTCAATTGCTGATCAAGCACGGACTATCCGAATTCCTGTTCACATGATTGAAACGATTAATAAACTTAATCGTATTTCTCGGCAAATTTTACAAGAACTCGGACGTGAAGCCACACCAGAGGAACTGGCAGAACGGATGGAGATGCCAGAAGATAAGGTAAGAAAAGTATTAAAAATCGCAAAAGAGCCTATTTCAATGGAAACGCCTGTCGGTGATGATGAGGATTCACATTTAGGTGATTTTATTGAAGACGGTAAGGTGTTATCGCCAGTTGAAGCGGCAACCATTGAAGGATTGAAAGAATCAACACAAAACGTACTGGCAGGATTAACTAACCGCGAAGCAAAAGTGTTGCGTATGCGTTTTGGCATTAATATGAATACTGACCACACACTCGAAGAAGTTGGAAAGCAGTTTGATGTTACGCGTGAGCGAATTCGTCAAATCGAGGCAAAAGCATTGCGTAAGTTACGCCACCCTTCACGTTCTGAACAATTACGCTGTTTTTTAGATAACGATTAAAACAAGTTTTAGGGCCCTTAGCTCAGTTGGTTAGAGCATCCGACTCATAATCGGCTGGTCGTAGGTTCAAGTCCTACAGGGCCCACCATTTAAATCAAAGGCTTAGAGTAAAATCTAAGCCTTTTTTTTTTATTTCAAAAAACTTTACAAGCTTATAGAATTTGCCAAAAGCTAAACGACAAAATTGTAACCTGAGTTCGATATAAGAAAGCAGACCGTGAAAAAATCTGAAAGAATAGATATTGGACTAAAAACACTTTCAGAAAGGCGACTTAGAATGAACTTAGATCAACTATTTACAGATATTGACGATTTTTGTCATCATTATTTTGTACCGTCTCAAAAAAGTAATCGTCTACCAATTCCTTTTGAGTATCTGAGTACATGACAAAAAAAATAACTAGCTGAAAATAATGCAAAATATGCTGATTTTTAGCAGAAACAATGCAAGAAATCGCTGAACTGTCAGAACGCTTAAAGCAACATTTTCCATGG
>OMIH01000060.1 GCA_900299045.1 Methylococcaceae bacterium | reverse complement strand
GTATTGTAGACATTGAGCGCGAAGCTGAACTTGGGCAAGCGCTGCATTCTAAAGGCGTGATGATTTTAACAGGCTATTTGGGACATTGTTATGAACAACAATTTCCACTTGCCATTTCAGCAAGCATCGCTATTGAGCAGTCGTATGGGTATATTGATGGTGACAGCGCTGCATTGGCAGAGCTTTGTAGCTTAATTTCGGCGTTGACACGCGTGCCGATTAAACAAAGTTTTGCCGTCACGGGATCTATTAATCAATATGGTGAAGTTCAGGCAATTGGCGGTGTCAACGAAAAAATTGAAGGATTCTTTCGTTTATGCCAGTCGCGCGGCTTGAATGGACTGCACGCTGTCATTATTCCCGCTGCAAATAAACGTAATTTAATGTTAAAACAAGAAGTGTTAAATGCGGTGTCAGAGGGATTGTTTGCCATCTATGCTGTGAATACGGTTGATGAAGCACTGGAATTGCTCACGGGCGACGTAGCGGGAAAGATGGATGAAACGGGTAATTATGCGGAAAATAGTTTGAATTACAAGGCTATTTGCCGTTTAAAAGAAATTGCTGAATTGAGTGAAGACGACGAAAAAGAAGGTGAGGGCGCGTGAGTGCATTTCGAGAATCTGTGTACAACTATTGGGTGCTAGCAAGATTTGATCGTCCTATTGGTGCATTAATTTTACTCTGGCCTGCACTTTGGGCGTTGTGGCTAGCGAGTGATGGAAAGCCGGATTTTTTGGTATTAACGGTTATTACGTTAGGCGTTGTTGTGATGCGTGCAGCGGGATGTGTAATTAATGATTATGCTGATCGTGACTTTGATCCCCATGTTGAGCGCACTAAAGCACGCCCTATTGCCGCAGGTAAAATCAAACCAACGTCAGCGTTAATTTTTTTTGCTGTGCTGTGCATTATTGCATTCGGTTTAGTTCTACTGCTCAACACCCTAACCATTGCTTTATCGTTCATTGGAGCCTTTTTAGCAGCAAGTTACCCCTTTATGAAACGATATACACACTTACCTCAAGCCTATTTAGGGATTGCTTTTGGGTGGGCAGTGCCTATGGCGTTTGCTGCGCAGATGGGATTTATTCCTCTTGTGGCATGGGTGCTATATTTAGCAGTGGCTTTGTGGGCGTTGGTTTACGATACCATGTATGCGATGGTTGATAAGGACGATGATTTGAAAATCGGTGTTAAATCTACGGCTATTTTATTTGGGCATTATGATCGACATATCATGGCTGTCTTGCAGTTGGTAATTTTACTGCTTTTGTTTATTGTTGGTGAACTACAAAGTTTGAGTATAGTTTATTATTTAAGTTTACTTGTCGCAGCCGGTTTTTCGATATATCAGCAAACCTTAATTTTTCATCGTGAAAAAACAGCCTGTTTTCGTGCCTTTTTAAATAATAATTGGTTTGGTTTTGTCATTTTTGTGGGACTATTGCTTAACTATCACATTGCTTAACTATCGCTTAGTAACGTAAATTTACGTTCATGTGAATGCGATTATTACCTGCTTGTGTTGTGCCACCGTTAATCCCTTTTGCATCATTTAACGCCGTGGCAAAGGCAATATTGGTGGATATGTTTTCTTGCCATTGCCATTTTGCACCAATACCTGCACCGTTTAATGTCCAGCTTTTAGTTTCGCCTTCAAGTGGTTTTTCTCGTGTACCATGTCCACAATCGTAAAAAATAAAAGCGTTGATATTTTCCCATGCGGGTGAGGTGAGTTCAACTTTGAGGATTTGCCCACTGTCTGCGCCTGTTTCGCGCTGTTCATAACCGCGTACATCATAGCTACCACCAATGCCTAGTTGCTCACCCGCAATTAAGGGAGAGTGACTGTATTGACCATTAAAACCTGTACTGAGTGACCATTCGCCAAAATTAGTGAAAAAAGTTGTGCCGTAACGAATGATGTGAAACGTTGAGGTCGCATATTTACGCGATTTATCATAAAACGAATCAGCATTGTCTGACCATAAGCCCACGTTAGTTGCCCATTGAACAAAGTAACTACTGCTCACTTGCTCGAAGGGATATTCTACTTTATAGGTCATGCTAAAAGGCGTACTGCGAACGTTAGTTTCACTATCGCAGACTGGCTTAGAAGGTGACGAAACTGTTTCACATTGTTTGTTTGGTATTGTGATATTTTGCGTGCTGCTTAAGAAATGACGACTGTCTAAACCGACATCAACACTGTGTTCATATTTTCCCCATTTTGGCAAAAATTGTTGATAATGGATGCCCATCATTTTCCCCGCACCGGTAATCGTTAACTCTGAAGCGACTACACCCGTATTCGCACTTGATGAGGCGTAATACATATTGAGCCAACCACCAAGCGAGTAAACGGGCAACGCGTAGGTAGCACCGTATTGTTTAATCGTATCTGCATGATCGGGAGGCAAAGTGTAAGAGGCATTGATGATATGATCAAGCCCCCATAAATTACTATACTGCGCACCGCCTGTTAATCGATACTCACCAGCGCTGTCAGAGCCTGTATTGTTCAAATTTAATGATAATTCATAAGGGCGCTCAGGCTCCATTACTTTGATATTGGCATTAACACGGTCTTCATCATCACTTTGTTTAAATGTTAATTGGATTTTTTTCGAGGGATGTTTATTGGCAACCTTCACGGAAGCCGCTAACGCTTTTGTATTGGGTGATTTATTTTTCTCTAATTCAGGCAAACTGTCCATAACACCTTCCTTTGAGAAATAATCATTACCATGAATATTGATATTGTCCACAGCAAAAGACACCATTTTGAGTGTAACGTTACCAGAATTAAGCGATTGCGGTGGCAGAATCACGCGGTAAAAGGCGTAACCTGAATTGCGAATTTTCGTTTCTAAGGCTTTACCAACTTGTTGCAAGGCTTGCAGATCGTACGATTTTTGTTCTAACGGTGTTAAATAGTCGGCTAATTCCTCTTTGGATAAAGTGGAGTCACCTTCGATAATGAATTTATTGACGGTAAATGTAAATTTGGGTGGAGCCGCATCCTCTTCTTGAGCAACGCACACAATCGGAAAAAAGCTTAATGTCAATACAAGATAGGCTGCGCATTGACGCATCGGTGGTGGTTGAACTAAAAGACGAAACATAAATGAATTACTCAACGGCACAATTTGCTCCACTGCTTTGAGTTGCTTTGATATCAGCGGCGACATTTTCATTATCTTGCGCTATCACATGAGGTGTTTCATCTAATTTAGCGACAGCATCATCTGATTCACTAGAGAAACTACTTTCACCTGACAATAATTGCGTTGCCTTTAATGATTTTTCTTGAGGTAATGAATCGGTTTTGTCACCACTTTTTGTGTTATGTCCATTCATTTCGAGTTTTGCACTGCCTTTATTCACCGTCGCATAAGTCCCTGCTTTTGTGTTTCCAGCAGATTTTTCAAATAATTGTTCTGGATTGGGCGCTGTATTGGGGCGCGGAGCACTATTCATTTTTTCAACGAGAAACGCAGGAAGTTGCGTTAATTGGATGGGGGGCGTGTTGATATTATTGATAAAGCTAATTTGCCCTTGATTGACAAGATGCTCTCCTGAGGCATTGGTTTGCGCAATAGTCCCTTGCTGTACATAGCTGACCATGCCGCTTGTATCGTCATCGATAAGACCGTTATTTTCTGTCTTGTTGTCTTCGATGCAACTGCCGGTGCATTGCAAATCGTATTCCGTGCCGCGAATACCAATCGTGGCGACTGGCGTATTGACGGCATACGCATCATGATCTTTTTTACCGATACTACCGGTGAGGGCGCGCATCCCTCCAGCGGCTAATTTGAATAAAATTTTGTCTTGTTTACCGGTTTGCTGATAATCGTATTGCACAATATCGAATTCGCTATTGGCTTGTAAGGTGACTTTCTCACCGTCACGAAACACCATGACAATGTAACTATTTGCTTAACTCGTCAAATAATCTTGCGCATTTAAATTGGCACCAAGCGATAATTTGCGTTCCCCTTCGTTTTTATGAGCGCGATTTTGCGCATAGACCTCACCTTTGATATCGACTACTTTTGCAACACTGATAGTAGGTGTTTTTTTTGTATCATCACAATTTTCTTTGCAAACATAAACGGTGTAATCAGAGTGTTTATCACCTTTCAGCGTTGCGGTGGGTGTTTTAATTTGAAAATTATCGGTGCCCGTTGTCGCAATGTCACCGGTACTCGCGCGAACAGCGCCTTCATAAACGGTAAATTTCGCGTTTTTGTTTGAGGTGTCAAACGTATCTATTTTAAAGTTGCTGTTTGGTCTGACATTAATTTTGGAGC
>OMIH01000059.1 GCA_900299045.1 Methylococcaceae bacterium | reverse complement strand
TGTATAAGAGACAGGGTGACGACAATAGCGAAGTTTTTATCAAAATCGCTCATTTGTTGATACACTTGAAACGCACGCAGCCAATAAATACACCCTGTCAGCATCAGCGACAGAATGACAATGCCGATAAGGGATTTTTTTTCTAAAAGGAATTTCATTGTCATTCTCTTTGCCTTAAATGATGGTTTTACGCTAATACGAGATTTTTTAAATAAGCGAGGAATTCGTCTTTTACTTCATCGTGGACTAAACCTTCTTCGACGGTCGCTTGCAAATAACCCAATTTTGAACCGCAATCGTAGCGTTTGCCTTCAAATTCATACGCAAAGACATTTTGCTCAAGCATGAGCGCCGCGATAGCATCTGTTAATTGAATTTCACCGCCTGCGCCTTTACCGGTTTCTTCGATTTTGTGAAAAATGGCAGGTGTTAGAATATAGCGCCCAACAACGGCTAAATTCGATGGGGCGCGATCTGGTGCGGGTTTTTCCACAATCAAATCCACTTGACCTAATGTTGGTGTGAGTTCTTTGGTTTTTACAATCCCGTATTTATCCGTTTCGTCGGGATTGATACGCTCAACGCCTAAAATACTGCATTGGTTTTTGTGATATTGTGCAACCATTTGTGTTAAACAGCCGTTATCACCATTGCGAATTAAATCGTCCGCTAAAATGACCGCAAACGGTTCATTGCCCACAGCACGTTTTGCGCAATGCACCGCGTGACCTAATCCTAAGGCTTCCGCTTGGCGAATAAAAATAAACGTCACATTGGGCGGCATCATTTGACGAATCATTTTTAATGTTTCGGTTTTGCCACGAATAGCGAGTTCATTTTCAAGTTCATACGCTTTATCAAAATGATCCACAATCGCGTTTTTGCTACGACCGGTAACAAAAATAATCGTGTCAATACCTGCCGCGACCGCTTCTTCAACCGCATATTGAATTAAGGGTTTATCGACAATAGGCAACATCTCTTTGGGACTGGCTTTGGTTGCAGGTAAAAAACGTGTACCTAAACCGGCAACAGGGAAAACGGCTTTTCGTATTTTTTGTGACATGGTGATGTAATCTCGTAAAAAATTAAAATTAAAAAATTATCCAACGTGTTCTGACACTTCTAAATCAAATCCTGACAGTGCAACATACTTTTTTTGCACGCCGAGAACCTTGAGCTTTTTCACACCTAAATCGCCTAATATGCGTGCGCCCGTACCGGTGGTGCACCAATCGACATCGTTATTTTGTGATGGCGCTTGATGACCGTTGTCTGCGAGTTCGTAGCGATGAATGAGTTCAGCGAGGGCTTTATTCGTTTCATTTTGACGAATAATAACCAGCACACCCCGACCCGCTTGCGCGATTTTCTCCATTGCACTGCGAATAGACATACTCGATTCACTGCGCTTGGAGGAAAATACATCATCAAGGACATTCCGCGCATGAACGCGCACTAAAACAGGTTCGTCACCGCTCACTTGTCCCATGACGAGCGCTAAATGCAGATTATTATCGTTTCTGTCTTGATAAGCATATAAACGAAAATCACCAAATTCTGTGGGATACGCGCATTCACTAATTCTATCAAGCGTATTCTCATGTTGAATACGGTAATGAATCAAGTCGGCAATAGTGCCAATTTTGAGGTCATGTTGTGCGGCAAATTTTTCTAAATCCGCGCGACGAGCCATCGAGCCGTCTTCGTTTAAAATTTCAACAATGACTGCCGCAGGTTCAACGCCCGCAAGTCGCGCTAAATCACATCCCGCCTCTGTATGCCCTGCGCGATTGAGTACACCGCCAGATTGCGCCATTAAAGGAAAAATATGACCGGGCTGTACTAAATCTTCAGCGCGAGCATCGGGCGCGACAGCGGCTTTAATGGTTTGCGCTCTATCCGCCGCTGAAATCCCCGTTGTAACGCCTTCCGCTGCCTCAATAGATACAGTGAAATTAGTATAGTAAGGCGTTTTATTGTCGCTGACCATCAAGGGTAAGCGCAGTTTTTGGCAACGCTCTGGGGTGAGTGTTAAACAAATTAAACCACGCCCATAACGCGCCATAAAATTGATATCTTCAGGGCGCGTAAAATGCGCTGCCATCACAAGATCACCTTCATTTTCGCGGTCTTCATCATCCATGATAATGACCATTTTACCTTGTCTTAAATCATCTATAATTTCTTGTGTACTGTTCATTGCGCTATAAATCCACTATTTTGTAATAAGTCCATTGTGATGGCAGAACTCGACTTAGCGGCTGATTCACCGCTCATTAATCTCTCCATATAACGTGCAAGAAGATCCACTTCTAAATTGACTTGCGTTCCCACGCAGGCATGATGGAGTGTGGTTTGCGTGAGTGTGTGAGGAACAATGTTGACATCGAACTGTGCACCGTTGACATGATTGACGGTTAAACTAATGCCATCAATGCAAATTGAGCCTTTCTGCGCGATATATTTGGCTAATTCATCAGGGGCTTTGAGCGTAAAGCGAATAGAGCGCCCGTCGTTTTTTTTATCAATCACCGTGCCTATGCCGTCCACATGACCGCTCACAATGTGTCCACCTAGTCGTGTAGTGGGCGTGAGGGCGAGTTCTAAATTCACTGGTGCGCCAATTTGCAAATGCGCTAAACTGGTGCGCGAGAGGGTTTCATTAGACACGTCTGCGCTAAAAAAATCTTTTCCTAGTACAACAGCGGTTAAACAAATACCATTCACCGCAATACTGTCACCGAGTGCAACGTCATCGAGCGGCAGTTTTCCTGTATGCAATGTTAAGCGTACATCGCCCCCACTGGATTCAATCGCGGTAATTTTGCCGATAGCCAAAATAATTCCTGTAAACATATTTCCCTTAAAAGTTAATATTTTTAATGCAATGGTTGGATATTATAGACAAATTTTACATTCAGAAATTAAAACCTGTTGAGCGCGGCACGAACGCAACGCAAAACGCCATAGCTGTATTTTCCATTCAACGCTTCATAGACCAGCTTAACGGAGTTTTTATATTCATCTGGTAAATTTTCAATCGCGGTTTTAATGGTTTGAATATCCGTGTCGGGAATATCAATGACGTCGCTGAGTGTAAGTTCATTTTGCGCGATACCGTCAGCAAGATGGGCGTAAATGGTGGTTTCTTGAAGTTGACGAATGCTGGCAAGACTGGCGATATCATGCCCTAATGTAAAGAGTCGAATAGACAACGCACTGCTACTCATTGTGTCATCACCTAACAACGTGAACGTTTGCACGATTTTCAAAAAATCGTCGCCATAAGCGTGCAATTTACGCTCACCAATACCTGAAATTTCGCTCATTTCTACGAGAGAGCGAGGTTTATATTCAAGCATCGCCATGAGCGTGGCATCGTGGAAAATCATATAAGGCGCAATGCCTTGATTTTCAGCGAGTTCACGACGTTTTGCGCGTAGCGCTTCCCAAAAACGCGACGTTATATCCGCCTCTAACGATGTTTTTTTGACCACGTTTGCCGTACGGGGCGCTTTGGTTGGACGCGTTTCGAGTCGTAGCATTAAGCGTTCTTCACCACGCAGAATAGGGCGGCTTTTTTCGGTTAGTTGCAGTGTATTGAAATGGTCAAAATCCACGCTGACCAAATTTCGCGCCATTAACTGCCGAAAAACCGATTGCCACTGCGTGTCATCTAAGGCTTTTCCAATGCCAAATGTCGATTGTTTATCGTGATTAAATTGGCGAATACGCTCTGTTTCAATACCTTGCAAAACATCAATTAAATACCCCACGCCAAAACGCTGTCCTGTGCGAAAAATACACGATAACGCTTGTTGCGCGGCGATTGTTCCATCCCATGTTTGCGCGGGTTCAAGGCACGCATCACAATTACCGCAAGCAGATGGGGGTGTTTCGCCAAAATAATGTAATAGGGTGTGCCTGCGGCAATGCACTTGCTCGCATAGCGCAAGCATAGCGTCAAGTTTGTAATTTTCAAGGCGCTTATGGGCATCGTCCGCGTCAGACAATGCAATCCATCGCCGCAAAATCACAATATCTTGCAGACCATACGCCATCCACGCGTTAGCGGCTTGACCATCACGCCCCGCGCGACCGGTTTCTTGATAATACGCTTCCACGCTTTTAGGTAAATCCAAATGCGCAACAAAGCGTACGTTGGGTTTATCAATCCCCATACCAAACGCAATCGTAGCCACGATAATAAGATTGTCTTGTATTAAAAATTCGTGTTGATTTTTTTTACGTTCTTGAGCAGATAATCCCGCGTGATAAGGCAGGGCATTTAAACCTTTTTCACAAAGCCACTGCGCGACGGCATCGACTTTTTTACGCGATAAACAATAGACAACACCGACATCGCCTTCGTGATGTTTACGAATGAAATCGAGTAATTGATGACGTTCACTTCTCTTTTTTGACGTTTGTTTTTGCACAATGGTGTAGCGAATATTGGGACGATCAAATCCGCTGACATAAAGTGGCGCGTTTTCAAGTTGCAGTCGTTGTTGAATTTCAAGGCGCGTGCGCTCATCAGCGGTGGCGGTGAGTGCAATGCGTGGTATATGGGGAAATTGCTCATGAAGAATGGATAAATTGAGGTAATCCACACGAAAATCATGTCCCCATTGTGATACGCAATGCGCTTCATCAATAGCAAATAAAGCAATAGAAAGGGTTTTTAATAAACGTTGTGTAGATTCAATAGCAAGGCGTTCAGGTGCAATATAAAGTAAATCAATCTCACCTTGTTTGAGATTGCGTTCAACCGTTCGCGTTTCCTGTATCGTTAACGTTGAATTGAGAAACGCCGCGCGAATGCCGAGTTGTTGAAGCGTATTGACTTGATCTTGCATGAGCGCAATTAAGGGAGAAATAACCACGCCAACGCCCTCGCGCACTAACGCGGGAATTTGATAGCACAGCGATTTTCCGCCACCGGTAGGCATTAAAACAAGCGCATCTTGTCCGCTAATGACGCTGTTTATAATCACCTCTTGTTGTCCGCGAAATTGCGGGTAACCAAAAACGGTATTTAAAATTTTAAGCGATTCGCTCAATGTATTATCGGGTTTGTGTTGGGGAAAAGTAGTCTAACAGTCGTGCCTTTTTTAACGTCCGATTCAATGGCGATATGTCCGCGCGAATGATGCACAATACCACTGACCACAGATAAACCCAGTCCCGTTCCTTCACCAACTTCTTTTGTTGTGAAAAAGGGATCAAAAACACGCTTAATCACGTCTTTATCCATGCCATCACCACAATCTGACACGCTCAGTTCAATAAATTCACCTGAAATCATCGTTAAACAAGAATCACATTGACATTGCACCTTATTGACTAATTGAACCTCAACACTAATCATGGCCCTGTTTTTAGGTGCCACGCAGTTTGTCATGGCATCTCGTGCGTTAACGAGTAGGTTCATTAAGACTTGTTGCAAATCCGTAGCGTCAATTTTAATGGAGCAGTTGGTGTTGATGGTTGACATGAGCATAATTTTACTCGTCAACATGGGGCGTAGCAGATCAATGACTTCATTGATAGTGTCTTTTGTCGCGCGAACTTGCATATCGGTTCGTATGGTGTCTTGGCGACAATACGTTAACATTTTCTCAATAAGCTCTACGGCACGTTTTCCCGCAATGTCAATTTGAGCGCAATTCCCCGCTACTTCTAATTGAACTTGCGTTTCATGTATATCGTGTGCGGTGTAGGTATTTAATTCGTTATATCCGAGCATACACGCTAAGATATTATTAAAATCATGGGTAATTCCAGATGTTAAGCGTCCAATACTGTCCACTTTTTGCATTTGATAGACTTGCTTTTTCAGTAATTCATTCTCTTTCTCTGCGGCACGGCGTTCTGTAATATCGTGAATAAAGAGAAAGATAGCATCGTTATTGATAGGGGAGGCGGTGGCGGTTATTTCGGCAAGCCAGATGGAATCGTCTTTGCGTCGTCTTTTGGATTCAAACATTTTGCAATCATGTAACATGATTTTTTCTAAAATGTCATTGCAGCACCATTTGTTTTCAGCGTCATGTTCGTCTGTGTAATTATTGCCATCTATGTCGCAAAACGACATGGTTAACAATTCTTCTCGACTGTAACCTAAAATATAGCAGAAATTGTCACTGACTTCTAAAAAACGACCTTCTGTATTATCGATGTAGCAAAATCCGTCCGTTGTTTCAATTGCTGCGCGGTAGTGCTCAATATGGTTTTTGAGCGCGAGTTCTTCGCATTTTCGATGGTTAATATCAAAACGAATAGCTGCGTATTTGTAAATTTCACGCGTGTTTTCACGAAAAATAGGAAAAGTGGTCGCGTGCATCCAAAAATCTTTGCCATCTTTGTTTTTATTACAAATCTCACCAATCCACACATGACCGCTGCTGATGGTTTGCCACATTTGAACGAAAAATTCTTTAGGGTGGTGATTTGAGTTGATAATGTGATGAGTTGAACCGAGTAATTCTTCCTCACTGTAACCCGAAATGTCACAAAAACGCGCATTGGCTGAAATGATTTTTCCGTTTAAATCCGTTTCAGTGAGAATAGCGGCGTTATTTAACGCATCGAATAACTCTTTGTGATCATTCATAGTTTAGTGTTTTGATTCCACAGTCTTTGCCTCAATACTAACATAATAAGACGCTCACTTGATCACCACAGGTCACGCTAGTGACGTTTTCGTCTAAAATAATATAACAATTTGCAGTGCTTGCGGAACTGAAGATATGTGAGCCTTGATGACCTGATGTAGCTACTTCAAGCGCTCCTTGAGGCGTTTGGGTGAGAATGCCACGTTGAAATTCTTGTCGACCGCGTGATTTTTTAAGGGGCGTTGTGCAAGTAGCCGATAAAACTAACGGTTGTTTAATATGGGCACTCGTTAAATAGAGCAACGCTGGTTTTAAAATAATATCAAACGTCGTTGTAACCGCGACCGGATTGCCGGGTAAGCCAAAAAAATAACAATCACCTATTTTCCCAAAGGCAAGCGGCTTGCCAGGTTTCATGGCAATTTTCCAAAAATTGACGTCGCCACACGCCTCTAAAACGGTTTTGATATGATCAGCGTCGCCAACCGACGCGCCACCGGTTGTAATTACGACATCAAATTTTTCTGACGCTTGTTGCAGTGTTTGCTTGAGTAAATCGTAATCGTCAGTAATAACACCTCCGTCAAACACGTTATAGCTTGGATGTTGTAATAAACCATGCAAACTATAGCGATTACTATCGTAAATTTTTCCAACACGCAACGTATCACCTAGTCCAATCAACTCATCACCTGTTGAAAAATAGGCAATATTGAGTTTGCGTATCACGTTGACGAATTCAATTCCTGCAGAGGCTAAAAATCCCAAATCAATAGCACTAAGGGTTTTATGTGCAAGGCAAAGTGGCTCACCTGCGCGGACATCTTCACCAATTTGACGGATATGTTTGCCAAATTGTATGCCAGCGGGAAAATGAATGGTGACGTTATCTGCGCTAACTTGTTCTTGCATAACTATGGAATCAGCACCGTCAGGTACCACGCCTCCTGTAAAAATGCGTACACATTCACCCGCTTTTAATTCGCCATGAAAAGGATTGCCGGCAAAGATAACGCCAATTTGTGTTAGCGTAAATGGCATCTCACTGTCGAGTCCTTTACTACAAAAGGCATAACCATCCATCGCGGAATTTCGAGTGAAAGGCAAGTTGATTGTGGCATAAACGGTTTGCGCTAAAGTGCGTCCAAGGGCGTCTTTTAATGGCACGCATTCGCTTTGCGTCAGTGGTGATAATGCCGCATAAATGCGTTCTTGCGCTTCCTTAACGCTGAGTAGCGGTTTTTTTTCATAGATAACGCAAGATTCAATGCTCATAATTTCAAAAAGGTATGCAAAATGAATGCGGCAATATCAGCCGGTTGATTTAAATTGAGTAGCGGTAAATTTGCTGGCACATCAATGACGCTATCACTAGCGATGGCGATAATATGTTGATCATGTGGGTATAGACGCGCTTGCTTTAAACTTGGGCGATGTAATTCAATTTTGGCAAAGGCTTCACTGCGAAATCCTTCTACTAAAATTAAATCCACTTGATTAGGTGAAAATAAAGCCAGTTGACTGGCGAGTTCGGGTTCAGTTTGATGATAAAATTCCTCGATGATGGCGCGACGGTATTTTGAAACCAACACCACTGGGGTAGCACCCGCTTGGCGTAGACGAAAACTGTCTTTTCCTGCATGATCAATGTCAAAATCATGGTGGCTATGTTTAATGAGTCCAACACGCAAACCAGCAGCGTTTAGCAAAGGGAGCACTTGCGTGAGTAAAGTAGTTTTTCCTGTGCCACTGGTAGCAGCAAAGCCGAGTACGGGAATAGTGGAATAATTGCACATCATCATTGACAGCCAAAGAAACAAGAGTTCATTCAAATTTAAAAAAAGAGGGTGGGGTGTGCAACAAATTATTTTATTCTTAGTCGCCTTTTTCATTGCACAAGCATTGCTTAAAACACCGTCAGTAACGCTGAAAAAATATGGCAAAATTTTCTTGATTAGTATTGTTGGCATGTTGTTTAGTTACTTACTTGCAACGGGACGACTGAACTGGTTTTTTGCTTTTATTATTATGACGGTGACATTTTTATTTCGCTTATTGCCTGCCGCGCTACATATTATGCCGCATTGGCAAACGATTCAAAAGCTTTGGATGCAATTGAAAAATAGAGGGTTTGAGCAAGGCAGTCAACATTCAGAGCAGGGGCGCTTTTATGAAAGATCACATCATACACCCAATGAAAATAAAATGTCCCGAGAAGAAGCCTACGATGTTTTAGGGTTAACACCGCAGGCATCGAAATCTGATATTGTGAACGCCCACCGCAAGCTGATGCAAAAACTGCATCCTGATCGCGGTGGTTCAACGTATCTCGCTACTAAAATTAATTTAGCAAAAAAAACGCTTTTACCCTAAACGCGGTATTCGTCAATTTGATCAAAGTTTAAATAGCGATACGTTTCATCTGCATTTTCAGCATGCGACGTTGAATAGTGCATATATTCCTCGAATGTTGGAATTTTGCCCAAAATAGAGCACACGGCGGCTAGTTCTGCAGACGATAAAAACACATTCGTGTTATCCCCTAAGCGATTTGGGAAGTTACGTGTCGAAGTCGAAACAACCGTCGCGCCTTCTTTAACGCGTGCTTGATTGCCCATGCAAAGTGAGCAACCGGGCATTTCAAGGCGCACGCCCGCTTTTTCAAATGTATCGTAGTAGCCCTCTTGCGTGAGTTGAGTCACGTCCATTTTAGTGGGCGGTGCAATCCACAGTTTGCTAGGCAAATCGCCTTTTTTTTGCTTGAGTAAATTTCCTGCCGCGCGAAAATGCCCAATATTGGTCATACATGATCCCAAAAACACGTCATCAATGACGGTGCCGGCAACCTCAGATAGCGTCTTAATATCGTCTGGATCATTTGGGCAGGCGAGTAGCGGCTCTTTAATATCGTTGAGATTAATCTCAATAATATCAAAATACTCAGCATCGCTGTCCGCCTCAAGTAAAACGGGATTGGCTAGCCAATCTTGCATTTTAGCAATACGACGCTCAATGGTGCGAACATCGCCATAGCCTTGTGAAATCATCCATTTTAAAAGCGTAATGTTTGAATTTAAATATTCAGCAATAGGCGCTGGATTTAATTTCACTGTACAACCTGCCGCACTGCGCTCGGCTGATGCGTCAGATAATTCAAAGGCTTGCTCCACTTTTAAATCAGGCAATCCTTCAATTTCTAAGATACGACCAGAAAAGACATTTTTTTTGCCTTTTTTATCTACCGTGAGCAACCCGCGTTGAATGGCAGCGTAGGGAATGGCGTTGACTAAATCACGCAGGGTAATACCAGGTTGCATCTCTCCGCTAAAACGCACAAGTACAGATTCGGGCATATCCAGCGGCATCACGCCTGTTGCTGCGGCAAAAGCGACGAGTCCTGAGCCAGCAGGAAACGAGATGCCAATGGGAAAGCGTGTGTGCGAATCCCCCCCTGTCCCGACTGTATCGGGTAAAAGCATACGATTGAGCCATGAGTGAATAATGCCATCACCTGCACGAAGCGATACCCCCCCCCGATTCATGATGAAATCGGGTAGGGTATTTTGCATGGTAATATCAATAGGCTTTGGATACGCGGCTGTATGACAGAACGATTGCATCACAAGGTCGGCTGAAAAACCTAAACAGGCTAAATCTTTCAATTCATCTCGCGTCATAGGTCCTGTCGTATCCTGTGAGCCAACCGTGGTCATTTGAGGTTCGCAGTAAGTGTTTGGACGCACACCTGCAACTCCACACGCCTTGCCAACCATTTTTTGAGCAAGTGTAAAGCCTTTGCCGCTGTCTTTTTCATCTGCTGGGCGTTTGAACACAGTCGATGGCGTTAAATTTAATGCAATTCGCGCTCTATCTGTTAAACCACGTCCAATAATCAACGGAATACGCCCACCTGCGCGAACTTCATCGAGTAGCACATCCGTTTTTAGTTCGAAAGTGCATATTATTTCATTGCTGTCATGATGGCGCACTTCGCCTTTATAGGGATAAATATCAATCACATCCCCCATGTGTAATTGACTAACATCGCATTCAAAGGGCAACGCGCCCGAGTCTTCCATTGTATTAAAGAAGATGGGCGCAATTTTTCCGCCAATACACACGCCACCTTCACGTTTGTTTGGAATATAGGGAATATCATTACCCATAAACCATAAAACTGAATTAGTCGCGGATTTACGAGAAGAGCCCGTACCCACAACATCGCCCACATACGCAACGGGAAAGCCTTTGAGTTTGAGTGCCTCAATTTGTTGCTCTGCATTAGTGATGCCTTCACGGGGCATTTTGAGCATGGCTTTTGCGTGCAATGGAATATCAGGGCGTGACCACGCATCAGGCGCAGGGGATAGATCATCGGTATTGGTTTCACCGGTGACTTTAAACACGGTGACAGTCAATTTTTCAGGCACAGCGGGTCTTGCGGTAAACCACTCCGCTTGCGCCCAAGACGCCATGACTTGCGCCGCAAATGTATTACCTGCCTTCGCTTTAGCCTCAACATCATGGAACGCATCAAAAATTAAAAGCGTATGTGAGAGCCCGTGTGCAGCAACGAGGCAAATGTTGGTATTCTCGCTATCAAGTAATTCGATTAGTGGTGCGATATTGTAACCACCGAGCATTGTGCCAAGTAGTTTCGTCGCGTGCTCGGGCGTTAAAATCGGTGAAGTAATGTCACTTTTTGCAACAGAAAATAGAAATCCCGCTTTCACATACGCCGCCTCATCTACACCTGCGGGAATACGATTTTCAAGTAATTCTAAAAGGGTTGACTCCTCGCCATGTGGCGGGTGTTTGAGTAACTCGCATAAATCAGCTGCTTGAGCTGCATCTAAGGGTTTTGCGACAACGCCTTGAGCGGCGCGTTCTGCAACATGTTGGCGATAATTTTTTAACATAAGAATCCTGAGTTTTTGATAAAAATCCTACATTTTTGATAAAAGTAAAATTAAGTAAATGGCATTTATGGCATTTTATTTTTAAAGTAATTGTCGAAAATTCCGACAACAGGTTAAGGGCGCAAATATCGCGTGCAACGTCTGATTTATTTTATTCGATTTCATTGCCAAAAAGGGCGAGGTTCGTCATGCCAGATTTTAATGTTTCATCCGCTGCGAATACTACTATCTATAATACGCAAGCCAATACGAAAGTGGCAAACGTTGATAATGGTAATTTAGCAAACCGTGCGGCAAATCAGTCCGCATTTACTTCTTACATTGGTCAAGCTCTAGCACAAATTGGGGTGGCGAATCCCACAGCAGTTTTAGCGCCTGTTATTACTGGCACCAATAAAGCAGGTGCAAAAGGTCAAGATTCTCAAAAATCGATTAGTAATTTCATTCAAGATTTATTTTCAATCTTAGGTGATAAAGAAGTAAAACAAGCACCGGCATCGGCTAAACAGCAATCAAAATCCCAAGCCACCACTGTAATGAATGATTTTGCCATTACAGCGTATTCTTCAGAAGAAAGTGCGGCGGTTGATCATATCGTTTCTAATTTACAGGCATTAGTCAATCAATTTGAAACAACCGAACGTGAAGGAGGCGGGCATTCTGCCCAAATTGCAGTACTTCACCACAGTTTTCAGCAAATTTTAGAGGCGCAAGGTGCCGGATCACATAGCAAAACGACATTAGGTAGTTTTTTAAATGCGCTTGCACAAAATCTGCAAGGGAAGAGTCCTTTAGGTATTATCCTAAACGCTAGAGCGTAATCGAATGAAAAATCACAAACCAAAAAAATAGCGCGGCTCAATCAAGCTGCGCTAATCATTGTAAAATTAGGCATAAAAATAAAATTAAGCCAAATTTTAGTCAATAATCTTATAATTTTCTGAAGACGCATTGACACGATCACGCAATTCTTTTCCAGGTTTGAAATGCGGAACGTGCTTTTTTGCTAAGGCAACAGATTCGCCTGTTTTGGGATTACGTCCCATGCG
>OMIH01000058.1 GCA_900299045.1 Methylococcaceae bacterium | reverse complement strand
TCCCAATCATTTAACGGGAATTCCGCTTGAAAATATATTAACTGATCCGAGCGAGTGCGCTCAAGTTAGCGGTCGTGCTATTGTCGTTAAAAAGCTCAAACCACTGCCCGTTGATGCGATTGTACGTGGTTATTTAATTGGGTCTGGCTGGAAAGATTATCAAAAAACAGGGCACGTTTGCGGTATTGAGTTGCCAACAGGTTTGCAGCAAGCCCAGCAACTGCCTGAACCTATTTTTACGCCATCAACCAAAGCCGCTGTTGGTGATCATGACGAAAATGTAGCGTTTGAGAAAATTGTAGAATTACTTGGCGACGATTTGGCAAATCAAGTGCGTGAAGTCAGTTTACAACTGTATAGAGAAGCCTCTCTTTATGCGCAACAACGCGGCATTATTATTGCCGATACCAAATTTGAATTTGGTTTAGACAGCAATGGCGTTCTACATTTGATTGATGAAATTTTAACGCCGGATTCATCACGTTTTTGGGCGGCAGATGATTATCATGTGGGCAGTAATCCCCCTAGTTTTGATAAGCAATATGTGCGTGATTATCTTGAAACACTCGATTGGGATAAAACAGCACCTGCCCCCAAATTACCTGCAGAAGTCGCAGAGCAATGCGCAAAAAAATACCATGAAGCACAAGTGCGTTTGACCCAATAGCTATGCCACTACGCAATCGACATATTTTACTGGGCGTCACGGGCGGTATTGCGGCTTATAAAGCACTTGAATTAGTGCGTCTGCTGAAAAAAGAAGGGGCTCACGTGCGCGTGGTGATGACAAAAGCCGCTTGCGAATTTATTGCGCCTTTGTCATTTCAAGCGCTTTCTGGGCAAAGCGTACATATTGAATTGCTTGATGTGGATGCTGAAAATGCGATGGGACATATTGAACTTGCCCGATGGGCAGATATTTTTATTATCGCCCCCGCAACCGCAAATACGATGTCAAAATTAGCGCATGGCAACGCAGATGATTTACTTTCAACGCTTTATTTAGCGGCGAATTGCCCTGTTTACCTTGCGCCAGCGATGAATCATGTCATGTGGCATCATCTTGCCACGCAAACCAATGTTCAACTATTGCAAGCGCATGGCGTTCATTTCATTTCCCCTGAAGCGGGTGAACAAGCCTGTGGAGAAATGGGTATAGGTCGCATGGCAGAGCCCCATACTATTTGTGCGCGTTTACTCGCTGATATTCTCCCCAAAACGCAAATTTTAGCGGGCATGAATATCATCATTACCGCTGGTGCAACGCGTGAGCCACTGGATGCTGTGCGTTATATTACCAATCGCAGTTCGGGAAAAATGGGTTACGCTATTGCTTGCGCCGCGCAATCAGCTGGAGCCAACGTCACGCTAATTAGCGGCATAACAGCGCTCGCGCCGCCTCGTTACTGCCAATTTATTCAAGTGGAAACAGCGCAAGCCATGCACCGTGCTGTTTTTGAACATATCAATCAATGTGACATTTTTATTGCCGCGGCGGCGGTGGCAGATTATCGCCCCACAGACGTTGCACAGCAAAAGATGAAAAAGAACGACGACACGCTCACGCTTACGTTACAAAAAAATGCCGACATTCTCGCAGATGTTGCCGCCCTTCCCTCGCCACCGTTCACCGTTGGATTTGCCGCCGAAACACACGATCTCGAGCATTATGCACGCGATAAGTTAACACGCAAAAAACTCGATATGATTGCCGCAAATTGGGTGGGCGGTGAGCGTGGGGGGTTTGAATCCAATGAAAATGCGCTCGACATTTTTTGGCAAGAGGGACAAAAGTCGCTTCCCATGACAGACAAAGAAATAGTAGCGGCGCAACTTATATCGCTTATCGCAGAGCGATGTAAACTCAAAATAACGCCATCTTAACCACGGCTTTTTGTTGCTCTAAATGTACCCGAAAATTACCTACAGCTGGCGCAGCAGATGCCTCACGACCCGCGTAGATAACAGGGATATGTTCAGGACAGCCTTCAACAAAATGATGACGCGTGTTATACCACGCCCCTTGATTTTTAGGTTCTTCTTGGCACCATACAAATTCGGTCAAATTTGGATAACGTGCAATTTCTGCTTTGAACAAATTTTCGGGGAAAGGATAGAATTGCTCAATACGCGCAATGGCAACATGCGCTAAATTAGCCTCACGTCGCGCTTCAAGCAAATCGTAATAAACTTTACCCGCACAAAAAACTAACCGAGTCACTGCCTTGTCGTCGATTTCATGTTCGCCCAAAATGGGATGAAACTCCCCTTGCGTTAATTCTTCAAGCGTGGATACGGCTAATTTATGGCGAAGTAAACTTTTTGGTGTCATGACAATCAATGGCTTGCGGTATTGCCGAATTAGTTGACGACGCAGAAGATGAAAAATTTGCGCGGGTGTGGTGGGACTACACACTTGGATATTTTGCTCTGCACATAGCTGCAAATAACGCTCAAGACGCGCTGACGAATGTTCGGGGCCTTGCCCTTCAAAACCGTGCGGCAGGAGCATAACCAGTCCGCACATTCGCCCCCATTTTGTTTCCCCTGAGCTAATAAACTGGTCAATTAGCACTTGTGCGCCATTAGCAAAATCACCAAATTGGGCTTCCCAAATCACCAGCGTATTGGGCATGGTCGTGCTATAACCATATTCAAACCCCAACACCCCTGCTTCAGATAAAAGCGAATCAAAAATTTGCACATTGCCTTGTTCTTTATGCAAATATTTCAGCGGTGTATAACTGCGATTTTCACGCTGATGATGCAAAATCGCATGACGATGCACAAACGTGCCTCGCCCCACATCTTGACCAGTTAATCGAACATTGAAATTATCAAGCAGCAGGGTCGCATACGCCATATTTTCGGCAAATCCCCAATCAATGGGTTGATTTTGCGCCATCATTTCTGCGCGATTTTCCATCACTTTCGCTACGCGCGGATGCAATTCAAAGTTGTCTGGAAAAGTGAGCAACCGCTGTGAACAATAAGCAAGCGTTTCTTTTTTTACACTGGTGTGACAAGAGATTGTCCATGGCATATCTAAAAAGTTAAGCCACCGCGCACTATACGAATATTTTACTTGCGAAACCGGACGCGACATGATTTCGCCGGCGGCTAAACGTGTTTGATAATCCTCAACAAACGCGTTCACTTCTGTTGCATCAAGAATGCCCTCAGCGATCAGTTGCTGCGCATACAGTTCGCGCGTGGTTTGACGCTGGCGAATTTTTTTATACATCAATGGCTGCGTCATGGCTGGTTCGTCAGCTTCATTGTGTCCAAGGCGACGGTAACATAACAAATCAATAACCACGTCCCGATTAAATGTCATGCGAAAATCGAGTGCGAGCTGGGTTACAAATAACACCGCTTCAGGGTCATCACCATTCACATGAAAAACAGGCGCTTGAATCATGCTAGCCACATCAGTGCAATAAAGCGTTGAGCGACTGTCGAGTGGATTACTTGTGGTAAAGCCAATTTGATTATTGATGACAATATGTACCGTCCCGCCAGTATAAAAACCGCGTGTTTGGGACATATTGAGCGTTTCCATAATAATTCCCTGCCCTGAAAATGCCGCATCACCATGAATTAAAATCGGAATGACTCGATTAATGCCATGTTTACCCGCACGATCTTGACGCGCTTTGACTGAGCCTTCGACCACTGGATTGATAATTTCCAAATGTGAAGGATTAAAGGCAAGGGTAATATGCACGCCTCCCCCTGGCGTTTGAACGTCCGAAGAATACCCCATGTGATACTTCACATCACCACTGCGCATACCGGTTAATAATTCGGATGTTCCCGCAAATTCATGAAATAAAACGGTTGGATTTTTTCCAAAGATATTAACCAGCACATTCAATCGACCACGATGCGCCATGCCAATTACAATTTCTTTTGCCCCTTTTTCACCTAACCCTTGAATTAATTCATCCAAAATAGGAATCAACGATTCTCCGCCTTCTAGTGAAAAGCGTTTTTGACCGACAAACCGCGCATGCAAATGCATTTCAATACCTTCTGCTGCAACTAATTGCTTGAGCGTAAAAATTTTCTTCTCATCACTGAGTTCAAATCCAGCCATATTGTTGGGCAATAAGGGACGCAGTGAATGTTCTTCAAGGCGCTTAATAATCCAACAACGTGTGGTTGTATCGACAATGTGCATAAATTCAGCGCCCACACTACCGCAATAAATTCGCTCTAAATTGGTAATAATATCGCGCAGCGGCAGTGGATTTCGGCTTTGCAGCATGCCTGTATCAAATAGCGTATCCATATCCAAAGCAGATAAGCCATAGTAAGTGGGATCTAAATCCAGCGGGGCGGTTGTATTTTTACCTAGGGGATTATTGCGAGCAATTTGATGAGCACGAACGCGATAGTGATTGATTAAACGGGCGACAGCGGATTGTTTTTGTACGCTTTCTTGTGTAAATACTTGTAATTTAGCAAGCCGCCCTTTCGACTTTTGCGCGAGTTGTGCAAAACGTTCAATAATAGGACTGTGTGCAATTTCGTTATGCGCTTGTGCGTGCATTTGCGTAAACTGCTCACGCCAACTCGGCTCAACAGCGTCAGGATTTTCCAAAAAAATTTCGTAGAGTTCTTCAATAAAACTGGCATTGCTACCATACAAGCTCGACGAATCTTGAAAAAAATCCCGTAAATTCTGCATACACTCATCCCATGTTCGTAAAAGATAGAAAGTTGCGTATTGTACTCGATTGCTGATCACTTAGGCACACAACGCGAGAGGCTTTCTGGTAAACTTAGCAAAATAAGTCGCTATGTATGCGACATATTTTCCCTATTCTCAACGTGTTAGTCATCATGCAAATTCATTTAAAAACGCTAGGTTGCCGCCTAAACGAAGCGGAGCTTGAAACATGGGCACAAGCCTTTCAAGCCCAAGGTCATCGTATTACGCAACACATTTCTTCGGCGCAACTGGTTGTGATTAATTCTTGCGCGGTCACGCAAGATGCCGCGCGTAAATCGCGTCAATTGATTCGACGCATTCACCGTGAAAATCCACAGGCAAAACTCGTTGTTAGCGGATGTTACGCCACCTTAAATCAGCAAGAAGCACAAGCGTTGCTTGGCGTCGATTTAGTGGTCAGCAACACAGACAAGGCGCAATTAGTTGATAGAGCACTGCAAGAATTAACGTTTGACAGCATGCCTGAAATGGCAACGGAGCCTTCGGAAGTCGCCCTTTTTACGCGTGGACGTCAACGTGCTTTTGTTAAAGTGCAAGATGGTTGCCGTTATCGCTGTACTTTTTGTATTGTGACCGTTGCGCGTGGCGAAGAAGTGAGTCGCACGTTAGACGACATTATTCTTGAAATCAATACACTTCATGCACAAGGCATTAACGAAGTCATTTTAACAGGCGTTCATTTGGGCGGATATGGAAGTGACCACGGTGAAAATATTGTGTCGCTGATTCGCGCCATTCTCGATCAAACGCAGATTGCACGTTTGCGCTTAGGCTCGCTTGAGCCATGGGAGCTGACCGATGATTTTTTTGCATTATTTACCAATCCACGCTTAATGCCTCATTTACATTTGCCTTTGCAAAGTGGCTCAGATAGTGTACTTCGGCGCATGGCGCGGCGTTGCAAAACAGAGGACTATGCGCAAATTGTGGCTCGCCTAAGAGCGCAAATTCCGCATTTTAATATCACCACCGATATTATCGTCGGCTTTCCCGATGAAACGCATGAGGAATGGCAAGAGAGTATGAATTTTATTGAAGCGTGTACATTTGGTCATATTCATATTTTTACCTACTCACCGCGTGAGGGCACAAAAGCCGCTACCTTGCCAAATCCAGTACCCCATGAGATTAAAAAGCAACGTAGCGAAGCATTACACGCTTTAGCGAAAAAAATGAAATATGATTTTTATCACCAGAATATGGGCGAAATAGTAGATGTACTGTGGGAGGGACAGCGAGAGCCCATAAGCGAGAATAAAGTGCGTATGTTTGGCTATACGTCTAATTATTTGCGTGTTGCGTGTGATATCCCTTTAGAGCAGACGCTCGAAAATACCATTACGCGTTGCCAACTAGAAGAAATTGACACCGATTATGCCATCGGTCGTGTGTTTTAATCTGTTAATGCCGTGCAAACTGGTAAAATAACGCGTTTCATCTTACATTATTCTTCACTGATTTTTAGCGAAAACGAGGTCGCATAATATGGCAATCCCTTTAAATACAATAAAACAAACGCCCAGAATTTGGTTTTTACTAGGCTGTTTAGGCTGTGTCTTTTTGCTGAGTATGGGCGCGTATTTTCAATTTCAAGAAGGTTTAGAGCCTTGCCCACTTTGCATTTCACAACGTATTGCCATTTTTTCTACTGGTCTTATTTTTTCTGTTGGCGGGATGACGAACCATCCTCGAAAAAAAGTAGTCATTTTTTCTCTTCTAGGAACGCTCAGTGCCTTAGTGGGTGCCTCCATTTCAATTCGTCATCTATGGATTCAACATCTTCCGCCCGATAAAGTGCCAGAATGTGGTCCCTCGCTCGACTATGTACTAGATCATTTTCCACTGATTGATACAATAAAACTCATGCTGTCGGGTACAGGCGATTGTGCAAAAGTGGACTGGACAATGCTCGGTCTGAGTATGCCAGCGTGGACATTGGTTGCCTTTTTAATGTTAGCTACATTAAGTTTTTTACAAATTTGGAATCATGACTAAACCGCGTATTGTTCATGTAGCAATTCCCTCTGTTCCTTTTTTTGAATTCTTTGATTATCTCGCCCCTAACGATTGCACTTTAGAGCAACTGCGGGCGGGTATTCGCCTCGAAGTGCCTTTTGGTAAACGGACAAAAATTGCTTTTTTGATGACAACGAGTTTTGACAGTCACTATGCACTGGAAAAATTAAAACCCATTCTCCGTATCATCGATAATGCGTCATTACTCAGTGACGTTGATTTACAGCTTTTACATTGGGTCAGTCATTATTATCATCACCCCATCGGTGAAGTCATGAGCGCCGCTTTTCCAACAGCTTTGCGCCAAGGCAAAGAAGCCGTGATAAAAAAAATACCTGCTTTACGTGAAAACGCAAAAACAAGCCCCCCTATTGTCTGCAACCCCGCTCAACAACACGCCATTGACCACGTCGCGGCAACATGGGGGCAATTTGGTGTTTTTTTACTCGATGGCGTCACCGGTAGTGGTAAAACCGAAGTGTATATGCAGCTGATTCAAACGGTGCTCGACAAAGGGCAACAAGTGCTCGTCCTTGTTCCCGAAATCACGTTAACGCCACAACTTCAAGCCCGTTTTGAATCACGTTTTAATACGTTCATTGCCATTTCACATTCAAAACTCACCGATATGCAACGCAAAAATGCGTGGTTACTCATGCAAAGTGGTGCATGCTCGCTACTATTAGGTACACGTTCAGCACTTTTTACGCCTATGCCGCGTTTGGGCTTAATTATTCTCGATGAAGAACATGACAGTTCATTTAAACAACAAGAAGGCTTTCGGTTTTCCGCAAGAGATGTTGCTATTATGCGAGGAAAATTCGCTCAAACCCCTGTATTACTCGGTTCTGCAACGCCCTCACTTGAAAGTTTATATAACATTAGGCAAGCACGCTATCATCATCTCCCGCTACCTGAACGCGCTGGCAGCGCACTGCCACCTATTGTGGAGATTATTGATATTCGCCAGCAAAAACTCAATGAAGGTTTATCGCCTATTCTACTCAATGAAATGCGCTTAACCTTGAACAAAGACGAGCAGGTATTATTATTTTTAAATCGTCGTGGTTTTGCACCGACATTGATATGTAATGACTGCGGTTGGGTTGCACGTTGTGTACACTGTGACGCTAATTTGGTCATTCATCGGCACAAATCGCTCCTGCGCTGCCATCATTGCGGAACAGAGCATCGTCTAATCCAGACTTGCCCCGCCTGCCAGACGCATAATTTAGTGTCTGTTGGACTGGGTACTGAGCGTATTGAGTCGGTTTTGGGAACGTTATTTGCAGATAAAACAGTCATTCGCTTAGATCGAGATTCCACCTCACATAAAGGCGCTCTTGAGCGTTATTTAACGCAAATTCATGCAGGTGACGCACATATTATTTTAGGCACACAGTTACTTGCAAAAGGTCATCATTTTCCCAATGTGACGCTCGTGGCTATTTTAGATGTGGATAGTGGCTTATTTAGCACCGATTTTCATTCCGGTGAAAAACTCGCACAGCTCATCGTGCAAGTGTCTGGGCGTGCTGGGCGTGAGCAAAAACAAGGCAAAGTCATCCTACAAACACGCCAACCTGAGCACCCACTGCTTGTTGAGCTACTGCGCGATGGTTACAGCAAATTTGCCGCACTCGCACTGCAAGAGCGTGAGCGAGCAAAACTTCCCCCCTTTAGCTATCAAGCACTGCTCCGCGCCCATAGCGCAAGTGAGGTATTGCCTGAAAATTTTTTACAATCCGTTGCCGCGCTTGCGAAAACACTCAACGCGTCTAATGTTCAAATTTTAGGTCCTATTCCCGCCCCCATGGCAAGACGCGCAGGACAATATCGCTATCAATTATTATTTCAACATGACAATAGAAATGGACTTCATCATCTACTTCGCCAACTCGTTCCAAAGATTAGCGGACTTAACGGCGGTCAAAAAGTACGCTGGTCAATTGATGTCGATCCCGTGGATTTGTATTAGACTCAAATTTTTGTTGCAAAAAGAATTATTCACGTTATAATGATCGGGTAATGTTTAGGTGGACTGGCTGAGTGGTCGAAAGCGACGGTCTTGAAAACCGTTGAACCGAAAGGTTCCTGGGGTTCGAATCCCTAGTCCATCGCCATCATTACCCTTTCTTGTTATACCTCATAAAAATCAAAAACAGTTTCTAATTGTTTCCCCTTGTTTTCCATAAATTGAATCTAACATTCAACGCCATGTTGACATTGCGTCTTTGCTTAGTTATTTTTTAAATGCAATACCTCCCTTTATTTCTAACGCTTGCTGTACAATGAGCGTAATTTTTCAATTTATTTGTATTTTTCATGACAAACACACGTCCAGCAGAGCCAGCGCAAGCACTTACCGATTTTTCAAGTTTCAATTTACATTCTCTTTTAGAGCAAGCATTAGCGAAAAACGGCTTTGAAAAACCCACGCAAGTACAACAACGTGCCATACCCACTATTTTAACGCGACAAAATTTGCTCGTCAGCGCAAAGACAGGAAGTGGTAAAACATTAGCTTTTTTATTGCCAACGCTACATCACTTACTTGCCAATGCTAATTATTATGCGGGCACACGCGCCTTAGTGCTGGTGCCTACAAGAGAATTAGGTCAGCAAATTTATTTACAATGTCAACAATTACTCGATGGTTCACCGCTAAAAGTGGGGTTAATTACCGGTGGCGAAGATTTTAAAAAACAGCAAACGCTTCTACGTCGCAATACCGCGGTCATTATTGCCACCCCTGGAAGATTGCTTGAGTTATTAATGCTTGATGTTGCCCCTTTTGAAAATTTAGAAACACTGATTCTCGATGAAGCGGATCGAATGCTGGATATGGGCTTTAGTGAAGATGTGCTCACCATTGCAACGCATTGCAATGAGCAACGCCAATCTTTGCTGTTTTCGGCCACGCTCACCCATGCCGGTGTACTTAAAATGGCGGAGAAATTACTGAAACGTTTTGAACTCATTGCACTCAATACACTGCGCGATGAACTGCCCCATATTGCGCAACAAATCGTTTTAACCGACGACACAACGCATAAACAAAAAGTACTAGCGTGGCTACTTGAGAATGAAACTTACACAAAAGCGATGGTGTTTAGCAATAGCCGACTGCAAGCTAGCGCACTGTGTGACCCACTCAGGGATAAAGGGCTTCGCGCTATCGTCTTGCATGGTGAAATGGATCAGAAAGAACGTCAACGTGTGATGCGGTTATTTCGTGATGGTGTTGTCAATATTCTCGTGGCAACGGATTTAGCCGCTCGCGGACTCGATATTAAAGATATTAATTTAGTCATTAATTTTGAAGTGCCACGCAATGGAATCAATTACTTGCATCGTATTGGGCGCACGGGACGTAGTGATGAAACTGGCTTAACGATTACGCTGGTAAAGCATACAGAATGGAATTTGATGGCAAGTATTGAGCGCTTTTTACGCCAAAACTTTATTCGACGTAAAATTGGCGAATTAGCCGGAAAATTTCAAGGGCCAAAAAAACTCAAAGCGTCCGGTAAAACCGTAGGCGGCAGGAAAAAAGTGGACACAAAAAAAGAAAAAACGCCAAAAGTTAAAGTGCGTCACCGTGACCAAAAAAATATTGGTAAACGTCGTGTACCTAAAGAGAAAGCACCGGAAGCGTAATGGTAAAAACGGTATGATTTTTTTTACTACTGCATTCAATGACACCTTGATGTTGTGTAATTAACGCTTGCGCGATAGACAGACCCAGTCCTGTCCCCTCTGCACGCCCTGTTACCATGGGATAGAAAATTTTATTTAGCATATCAGGCGCAATACCAATACCGTCGTCGGTAATTTCACATCGCACCGCCAGTTTGTAGCGTTTGCGCTCAATAGTTATATGACGACAAATACGCGTTTTAAGCATAATAGTCCCCTTGTCCCCGACCGCTTGAACTGCGTTGCGAACAATATTTAAAACCGCTTGGATAAGCTGATTTTTATCACCTAAAATTTCAGGCAAACTCGGATCATAATCACAACGCAGTCCAACCGATTGATTGACTTCTGCTTGCACTAACCAACGCACACGCT
Organism: Methylococcaceae bacterium; assembly: GCA_900299045.1. Classification (GTDB taxonomy): domain Bacteria; phylum Pseudomonadota; class Gammaproteobacteria; order Methylococcales; family Methylomonadaceae; genus UBA10906. Next base: position 9,702 of record OMIH01000058.1, on the reverse strand, counting down.
CTAATACTTCATGAATATTGAGAAATTGTTTGTTGGGTACTTCATTGGGGCCGAGCATACGGTTAACTAAATCTGTTAACCGATCCGCTTCATCAATAATAATTTGTGTGTATTCTTTTAGCTCATGAGAAACCAACTCCAAATCAAGCAACTGCGCTGCACCGCGCAGGCCACCTAATGGATTTTTTATCTCATGCGCCAGTCCGCGCACCATCAAACGCGCGGTGTTTTGCTGTGAGAGTAATTGCTCCTCTTGTGAAATGCGCATACGGTTATCAATAGGTTGTAATTCAACCACCAACTCGTTGACGCTCTCATTATGGATACCCATTGGTGTCATACTCACATTCACAAAAGCACTTGGATTGACACCGTGATGTAATTCAAGCGCGTAATCAATAATGGGCGCTCCCGTATCACGGCAATGCGATAAATTGTTTAAAAACGCGCTATCAGAAGATTTGAATAATTGCTGCGCTGAAATACCCAGTAATTGACGTGTACTCTCAGCGAGCAAAATTTCTGCAGCTGTATTGAGATAGCGCAAATATAATTGCGCATCAAACACCAATACCGCTGTATTTAAATTATCAAGTAGGCGTTTATACATAAAAATTAAACGGCTGTTTGCGCCTGAATAAACGTGATGGCGCGTTGCAAACGTGCCAATGTTTTTTCTTTCCCCAAAATAGCCAGCGTGATATCAATGGAAGGCGATACCCCTGTACCACATACCGCAATACGAAGGGGTTGCGCCACTTTGCCAAGTCCCAGTGCTAACTGCTCGGCAACGTCTTTGATGAGGGTGTGAAGCAGTGGTGCTTCCCATGCTGATACGTTTGAAAATACCTCACAAAGTGTCGTTAGCACCGCATCACTGCCATCAACAAAGGCTTTTTTCGCGGCTTTTTCGTCATAATGCTCAAATTCACGGTAAAAATAAACACTCGCATTTGCCATTTCAACTAATGTTTTGCAACGCTCACGTTGCGCCTTAATCAGTTCGACAATATCCACCTGCTCGCTTTGGGCATCAATACCAAGTTGCGCTAGATGCCATGTTAAATGAGGGGCAATCGCACTTGGCTCGCTGTGCATTAAATAATGATGATTGAGCCACAATAACTTGTCCATGTTAAAGGTCGATGCCGCGCCATTCACATCCGCGAGTTCAAAATAATCTATCATTTCGTCGATAGAAAATATTTCTTGATCGCCATGTGACCAGCCTAAACGTACTAAATAATTCAGCAATGCTTGTGGCAAATAACCCTCATCACGAAATTGCATCACACTTACCGCGCCATGACGTTTTGAGAGTCTTGCGCCATCTGCGCCTAAAATCATCGGTAAATGCGCATATTCGGGTAATTTTGCATTGAGTGCGTTGAGAATGTTAATCTGACGGGGCGTATTATTGATATGGTCATCACCGCGAATCACATGCGTAATTTGCATATCCATATCATCTACAACTACAGTCAAATTATACGTCGGTGAACCGTCAGCGCGAGCAATCACTAAATCGTCAAGCTCTTTATTTGCCACCACAATCTCGCCTTTCACGAGGTCACCAATATGAATCGCGCCATCGATAGGTGTTTTAAAACGCACTACCGTTTTATCACTCGCTAATTTTTGTGCATCTCGACATTTACCGTTGTAGCGTGGCTTTTCTTTATTCGCCATTTGTTGCTCGCGCAGCGCTTCTAACTCCTCTTTGCTACAATCGCAATAGTAAGCGTGCCCAGCGTCGAGTAATTGCGCAATAATTTCTTTATAACGTGGAAAATGCGCTGTTTGAAAAAAAGGTTCGGGGTTGTCGTAATCGAGTCCAAGCCACGCCATACCGTCTAAAATGGCTTGTACCGATTCTTGTGTTGAGCGCTCTAAATCGGTGTCTTCAATGCGTAGAATAAATTTTCCTCCTTTTTTTTTCGCATAAAGCCAAGAAAATAAAGCAGTACGCGCTCCGCCAACATGTAAATAACCAGTTGGACTGGGCGCAAAACGTGTAATCACTGTCATGAAATAAAACCTAAAAATGAAAAAATAAATAAATACAATCTACATCAACTCACGGGATAAATACCACCCAAAATGACATTGCAACGCGCTCCGGTCACGGTCTGTAAATTTCCTGTTTTTTGATTTAGTGTTTGTTTTGCCAACCACGCAAACGCAATCGCTTCAACGTGATCGGGATGCAGTCCAAAATCAGCGGTGGATTGCACCACGCAATGTGCGTTCTCATTTAGCAACTGCATAAGATAGTGATTATGCACCCCACCGCCACACACTAAAATACGCGAAGTTTGCGGAGCAACACGCGCAATTGCCTCGCAAATAGTGATCGCGGTTAAATAAGTCAAACTTGCTTGAACATCCTCGACTGCATAACGATTTGTTTCGCATTTTGCCTCAAGCCAATTAAGTGAAAAATAATCGACCCCCGTACTTTTAGGGGGGGGCGCTTGAAAATAAAACTCACTTTTTAACTTTTCGACCAAGTCAAAATGAATACACCCTGTTTTTGCCCATGCACCTTGCGCATCGTAATCATGGTGTAAATGCCGTTTTATCCATTGATTTAAAAGCACATTGCCAGGCCCCGTATCAAACCCCATCACAGCACTATCACTTTCTGCCGGTAAAACCGTCACATTCGCAATGCCGCCAATATTGACTATGCAACGTGTTTCATTAATAGAATGAAACACCGCATGATGAAAAGCGGGGACTAGCGGTGCTCCCTGCCCACCAGCTGCAATATCACGGCGACGAAAATCAGCGACAGTGGTAATACGCGTGTGTTGTGCGATGCAATTCGGATCACCAATTTGTAGCGTAAAGGGAAATTGCCCTAAAGGCGAGTGATATACAGTTTGCCCATGACTGCCAATAGCTTTTATGTGTGACGCGGCAAAATTCGTTTTACACAATAGTGCATTCACCGTATCGGCAAATAAACAGCCAAGTGCGGTATCCATTTCACCAAACGCTTGCAATGTTACTTGCGCATTAGGTGCACTGAGTTGATGTAGTTGATGTTGAATCTCAGAAGCAAACGGCAAATACTCAAAATCAATCACCTCCATTTTATCTTCGGATAAATCGACCAGTACAGCGTCAATCCCGTCAAGACTTGTGCCAGACATCAAACCGATATACAGTTCGAGATTGCTCATCATTTTATTACCATGTTCATTTTTATCCGACATATTTTTGTCATTTGCATTGTGCGTGTTTATCGCATAGCATTCTTGTATGATTTTATTAATTCGATTGCCTATTATTTTTCTTTTGACGCTGCTGCAATTTGCCGCACCGCTGATTCACGCGCACGCTTTTCATAGCGGCAGTTTTGAATCCTCTATTCATTTGCCCGAATTTGAACAGTTTGAATCAATCAAGTCGCTTCATCAACACACGCCCGCTATCACCAGCACCCTGCTTCAAAGCAATCATATGGTAGTCATGAGCGTTGGTATCAAAAATGAACTCACTAAGTCCCTATTGATAACTGAAAACAGTCTGTTTGGCACCTTCTTGTTCATTTTTTTGATGGGCATTTATCAACGCAGTGTAATTCAGTGTTTTTTTGACCAAACTGAACCGATTACCGCCCTACCTTTTGCTATTTTCGCTCCTCGCGCCCCGCCTACCTTGTTTTGATGATGAATGACTGCGCAAGGCTTTTTTGCGCTATTTTACTCACAAACCGAGTTTTTTATGTTGCCTATCTTTTTTTTACGAGTGAGCATACTGTCACTCCTTTTTATACCACTGATCAGTCTGCGTGCAGATGACTTCCCGCGCGTGGAACATCACGATCCTATTATTGTGGATCCACAGCTTTCACTTTCTGCGCTGATTACCTTGACACTTGAAAATCACCCTGATACGCAGTGGCTCAATTCACTTGAAGCAGAAACCGCTGCGATTAAACAGCGTGGTGAAAGCTGGACAGCAGGGGCGACGGTGGCAGGGTTGCGCTATCAAGAAGCCACTAGCGGTACATTGCATTATCTTGATGGTACCATTGAGGTGCCATTATGGAATATTGGGCAACGTGACGCAAATCAACGTATTGGCACGGCCGCACAAAACAGTGCCATTACACAAACCGCCTTGACACAGTGGCGCGTAGCCGGTTTAGTTCGCATAGCAATTTGGGATATTGCGCTACAAGAATTGCGACTCGAACAAGCGAAAATTGATATGCACGCTACGCAGCAACTCGCCAACGATATTACCCGTCGTGTTCAAGCAGGTGATTTAGCACAAACGGACGCACTGTTAATTCAAACGGATGTGCTAAAAAAACGCTCGGCATTAACCCTAGCCGAAGCGGAAGTGATGCACGCGAGAAAACGTTATACCACTCTCACGCAATCGACAAAAATACCCGCTAATTATCACGAATCATTAAGCCAAATCAAAGAGATTGAATCCTCCCATCCCGCGCTACAAGCCATTCAAAATTTAATTGAACGCAAACAAGCCGAAGTTGAGGCATTACATTTAGTCGGTTCAGGGCAAACTAACGTCACCGTTGGCGTGAATAGCGATAGGCCCAGTCATCACGATTTACGCAGTAATAATACAGAAAGCTTCAATATTGGCGTCACGGTGCCATTTGGTGGACAAGCCCATCTTCAACCTCAAGTTGCCGCGATGAACGTTGAACTAAATCAACTGCGTGCCCAGCGTGACCAACTTTTTCGAGATTTAGAACAAAATCACCATGAAGCTGAACATAATTTAGAAATTAACCAAGCGGAATTAGCGGTCGCCAGTGAATTAAACACGGTTGCACAACAACACTTAAAACTCACGCAAATGAGTTTTTTAGTGGGTGAAATAGATTTAATTGATTTACTCAAAATTCAATCTCAAACACAACTTGCCGCCCTTGCTGCAAAAGAACGCGCTCTTATGCAAGAAAGGGATTACGCTTTTTATAATCAAGCCGTTGGAGTACTACCATGAAAAAAATAATCATTGCATTGAGTCTTTTGGTGGTCGCTCACCCCGCTTTTACGGCGCAAGAAACACAACCCACCGTCACCCTCTCTGAAAAAAATATTGATAGTTTGGGCATTGTGCAAGGAAAACTCATTCAAGCAACACACATTCCTGTGCTCTATGCGCCCGCAAAAGTTCTCATTCCAAACAATAACGACTATGTCGTTAGCGCCTCTCAAGCAGGTTTAATTAACCAGCTAAATGCCGCCATAGGCGATGCTGTAAAAAAAGGCGATGTGCTTGCGCAAATAGACAGCCCTAATTTATTATCGCTACAAAGCAATTATTTAAAAGCCGCCAGTGCCATGCAACTCGCCAACTCAGCCTATCAACGCGATAAGTCGCTTGCGCAAGACGGCATTATTGCAAAACGTCGCGTACAAGAAACACAAAGCCACTTCAATGCCGCTGAAATCGATATGAAAGAAGCGAAACGATTGCTAGAAATCGCGGGGGGGGACACGCATTCACAGGAAAAATTAAACAGTCATTTAACAATACGCTCGCCTATTTCAGGTGTTGTTATCGAGCGAATGGCGGTGGTTGGTACGCGCATAGATATGTTAACGCCTCTTTATCGCGTTGCCAATTTACACACATTGTGGCTAGAAATTGCTGTTCCGCAAGAACATATTTCGGAGATTAGCCTAGGAGATCAAGTCCTCATTGAAAACACGCCTTTAACTGCTGACATTAGCTTAATTGGTCAAAGTGTGAATGTAGAGGATCAGACTGTGCTGGTGCGTGCGGTGATAAACAATGCACAAGAATACATTCGCGTAGGGCAAAAGTTAAACGTTCAAATACAGAAAATTAGCAAAGACCGCGTGTTTATCGTATCCAATTCTGCTATTGCCCAGCATGATGGCAACGCTTTCGTTTTTGTTCGCAATGACACAGGCTTTACAATAACGCCCATTACCATTGTCAGCAAACAAGACGAAAAAACCATTATTCGTGGTGCTTTCACTGGCAATGAAATTATCGCACAAAAAGGCGCAGCGGTACTGAAAGCGAATTGGATAGGTGTTGGGAGTGCTGAACAATGAGAAGCTTAATTCGTTTTTCACTGAGTCAGCGACTGCTGATGCTTGTGCTTGTGCTCTTGCTTAGTGGCGTAGGACTGTATGCGTTTAAACACTTATCCATTGATGCCTTCCCCGAAGTTTCTCCGACACAAGTTAAAATTATTGTCAAAGCCGCAGGCATGACACCAGAGGAGGTAGAGGCGCGTATTACCGCCCCAATTGAAGTGGAACTGCTTGGCATTCCGCATCAAAGTATGTTGCGCTCGATTGCTAAATACGCCCTCACTGACATTACCATCGATTTTGAAGAAGGCACCGATATTTATTGGGCGCGTCAGCAAATTGCTGAACGCCTCAATACGTTATGGGGAAATTTACCCGCTGGCGTGGAAGGCGGGATTGCGCCTATGACAACGCCATTAGGGGAATTATTCATGTTCTCTATTGATGGCGGTGATTTATCATTGATGCAACGCCGTGATTTACTGGATTGGGTCATTCGCCCTGCCCTGCGTACCGTCAATGGCGTGGCAGATGTCAATGCGTTGGGGGGCGATGTACGCAGTTTTGAAGTGATTCCCGACAACATGAAAATGTCTGCGCGAGGCATGACAATCACGGACTTAATTCAAGCATTAGAAAAAAACAATCGTAACGATGGCGCAGGACGTATTACCGAAGGTGAAGAAGCGCTTATCGTTCGCGCTGAAGGACGTATTAAAACACTCGATGACGTGCGAAGCATTGTGGTCGATGCGAATGGACATCAAGCCATTAAAATCGGTGATGTCGCTCAAGTTCACATCGGTGCTTTAACGCGCTATGGCGCGGTGAGTAAAAATGGCGTTGATGAAGCGGTTACGGGCGTTGTACTGAGCTTGCGTGGCGCAAACGCAAGACAGACCGTAGAAGGTATTGAAGCTAAATTAGCGGAAATTTCACCCAGCCTACCGCCTGGTGTTCACTTAGATGTTTTTTACAATCGTGGGCATTTAGTCAGCAAAGCCGTCGAAACGGTTTTTCACGCGCTTGGCGAAGCTATTTTTTTAGTGATTATTTTATTGCTTTTATTCTTAGGTAGTTTACGAGCCGCTGTTGTGGTGGCGATTGTTTTACCCTTATCAGCGCTGTTTACGTTCATTCTTATGCAAGCGATGGATATGTCCGCTAATTTAATGAGTTTAGGGGGGCTTGCTATTGCCATTGGGATGCTCGTTGACGCAGCCGTCGTGGTTGTTGAAAATCTCATTACTCACTTAACAAACGAAAAAACAGCGCAGCGCCTCCCCCGTTTACACGTTATCTATCGCGCCACTGCAGAAGTAGCGAGTTCAGTCACATCGGGTATTTTGATTATTATTATCGTTTTCCTACCCTTACTGACACTTCAAGGTTTAGAAGGCAAACTCTTCACCCCTGTTGCCCTTACCATTGTGTTTGCGCTGAGTGGATCGCTCGTTTTATCGCTGACGGTAATTCCTGTCACCGCCTCTTATTTACTCACAAAAGTATCCCATCACGAACCGTGGCTACCACGAAAACTTCAACAACTCTATCAACCCGCACTGGTATGGTGTCTTGATAATACGAAAAAAGTCTTTACGGTGGTTGCGAGTTTACTTGTGGTAACGATAGTGGTTTTTGGTCAAATCGGCAGCACGTTTATGCCTAATATGGACGAAGGCGATATTATTTTGCAGGTTGAAAAACTGCCATCTATCACGCTCGCACAATCTATTATTTTAGATCAACAACTTCAAAAAAATTTACTTAAAAATATACCTGAAATCGACTCTATTCTCGGGCGAGTCGGGTCGGATGAATTAGGATTAGATCCGATGGGGCTCAATGAAACTGACACGTTTTTAGTTCTCAAGCCACAAGAAGAGTGGCTTGTGAAAACTAAAACGCAATTAATTGAGAAAATTCGTCATGTGATGGAAAACACACCGGGTATTGGTTTTAGTTTTTCACAGCCGATTGAAATGCGCGTATCGGAGATGTTAACAGGAACGCGAGGCGATTTGGCAGTTAAACTATTTGGTTCAGATTTAGCTGTGTTAAATGAAAAAGCAGATGAAATTGCGGCGATACTCAAGCAAATTCCCGGTGCTAGTGACGTTGTTGCAAAACAAAATGACGGCATGAAATTTTTACAAGTCACCATTGATAAAACAGCGGCAGGGCGTCTTGGTATCGACAGCGACACTCTTGAAACATTGCTTCGCTCAGAAGTAGAAGGACTCAATTTAGGCATTGTACAAGAAGGGATTCGTCGTACACCGCTCATTTTGCGTGGTGATAGCAATAACGCCACTTTCGATAGTTTACAAATCACCTTACCCAATCATGGCGGACGTGTGCCCATTACAGAAATTGCCAAGATTGAGCAAGTCGAAGGCGTAGTTGCTATTGGGCGCGAAAAAGGGCAACGTTTCACCGTAATTCGCAGTAATGTTGAAGGACGTGATTTGGTTGGCTTTGTAGAAGAAGCGCGTCGCAGTGTTGCAGAAAAAGTGAAACTCCCCATTGGTTACACCATGAAATTTGGAGGGCAATTTGAAAATCAACAACGCGCCGCCGCGACACTATCGATTGTGATTCCTATTTCAATTGGTTTGATTTTCTTGCTTTTATTTTCGACATTTGGGTCTGTGCGCCAAGCTGTTTTGGTCTTGTCAAATATCCCGCTTGCTATGATTGGCGGTGTATTTGCGCTTTGGGTGTCGGGTGAATATCTCTCCGTACCGGCATCAGTAGGCTTTATTGCACTTTTGGGGATTGCTGTATTAAACGGTGTTGTCATGGTGAGCTATTTTAATCAATTACTCGTTACTTCCATGGAAATTGGCAAGGTCGTGCTGATTGGCTCATCACGTCGTCTTCGCCCCGTGCTGATGACAGCCAGTATTGCTGCCTTTGGATTAATTCCACTACTTTTTGCAACAGGACCTGGCTCAGAAATTCAACGACCTCTCGCTGTGGTGGTCATTGGGGGTCTTGTATCCTCTACATTTTTGACTTTATTTTTATTGCCGATTTTATTTCGGCTATGTGGTCAGACAAAATTTAGCTAACGTATAGGCAATATATAATGAACAATGAATATGTAGTGACGCTTAACGTGCCGCCTGCACTTGAGGAGATAATGGTAGATTGCCTATTGATGTTTGAATCTGAAAAAGGATTTAGCAGTTTACCTGTTTTTGCTCATCATCATGAAAATAAAGGGCTATCACTTGCCGAACAAGTGACGGGGCGACAAAAACGCTTGCAATTTCAACTGCATGTCAACACGCTTGATTTAGAAAAATTACTGGCTCAGTTGCGTGAAGAGTTTAGCGGTGCGGGCATTCAATATTGGGTGACACCAATTTTGAATCAAGGTGTTTTTTAGTGGCACGCAACCTAAAACAGCATACCAGTGACATGGTCACTATCACCATTCAGTGAGCATATAAAAATACGAATATTAAAGCAAAATATTTGCGTAATTATGATAATGGTATATGATTCAGCTTAAAAATTTAACTTATTTGATTAGCGTTTGGCAGTCTATGATTAACTTCGAAGCAGATACAATTATTTTTACAGAAGGCAGTGAGCAAAAACAGATGTACATTGTCATCTGTCTCTTATACACATC
>OMIH01000057.1 GCA_900299045.1 Methylococcaceae bacterium | reverse complement strand
TTGGGACTTTAGGGAACAATTAAACACACAATCACTTTTTGAAAGTAAACGATATGATTACTAAAGAAGATTTAAAACAAGAAATTGAACGGCTTGATTCTGGCTATTTAGAATTAGTTTTTAATCTGTTAAAGCAGTTTCCACATCAAAGTAACCCCGATCACTCTGATATAAAAACAAATAAAATTGCACAATTGAAAGCAAGCCAACAAGACTTTCTTTTTCTCAATGATTTACAAACCGTCAGCGATGACTTTGCTCATGTTGATGGAGAAAACTGGTAATGCGCTGGGAGATTCATTTAGTTAATCTCGACCCAACTATCGGCTCTGAACAAGGAAAAACACGTCCAGTATTAATCATTAGTGATGATGATATAAATGCGATTTTGCCCGTCATCAATATTTTGCCAATTACATCATTCAAGGATGGTCGTAGAATTTATCCGAATGAAGTGTTTTTAAGTAAGGCTCAATCAGGGTTGGATAAAGATTCTATAGTGCTTTGTTATCAGATTCGGACGGTAGATAAAAAACGATTAATTAAAAAATTGGGTGATGTCAAAAACGATACATTGCAATCTGAAATTATCGACGCGCTAAGTTTTCAGCTTGGTTTGTAATGAAAAAAAAATAAAAGGGAGCCAGCCTAGACCCCCATTTAAGGAAGCCTAGGCTGACATTCAAACAATGGCTCGACTCACCGCCTCACTGACACGTCGTAAGGTTTCATCTGCCAAATGGGCATATCTCGTAGTCGTTTTAGCTTGGCTATGACCCAATAGATGCTGCACTTCGTACAAACTAGCCCCATTATTGATGGCAATAGACGCATGGGTGTGCCGTAAATCGTGAATCCTAAAATTCTTGATGGCTGGCGTGGGTTGGTAAAAAATGAGGTAGAACTAACTGAATTCCTGACATAGTGCTAACAGTGTGGAATCGATATTATCCTTGGGAATAATGAACACCGTCGTATTGTCATTGGTGGGCACAAACACCATTTCGTAAAAATGAGGGTGCTCCTCAACAAACTCGAAGCTAGGGGCAAAGTCCTCGTGAGGGTAAATGGCATCATTGAACCAATTGCTAATAATTGGACAACCTGAGGCGGCTTCCAAATCATCGATTGTGTCAATTGGCTCAACTAAAATGAAATTGGCTACTACGCCATAAGTATCTACACAAGTTTGTCTATACTTATGCTCTTAGAGTTCTGTCAAGAAAATTTAGGCTGACAGTCAAACAATCGCGCTACTCAACGCCTCACGGAGTCACTTGATGAGCGAAATATTAAGGCATGATTACACTTTTCAAATCCATTATCGTCCTTATACTGCACCATAAACACAGTCTCACGCTATATACCTCAACGATAAAATAACGCGACTTTTATCTCCATGATACGCGTTATGTATTTTCACACTAAAAACTAAAAAGAAATTTATGTTTAAATATAAATTAGTAGGTTACAATTCGCACCTGTTTGATGTGCCTTATCGTATCGCCCTAAAGCAATGACTTCAGCACAATAGTAACCTAAGCTATTGACTACTCTAAAAACGTTGTATGATTTATTCTAAAAACATTCCTGTTAATAAATTAGGCCATAAATGCGTTGTGTTGGCTGCGGTGTTGATTTATTTGAATTCTCAACAAGCAATCGCAACGTGCAGTCAATCTGTGACCAAAATGTTAGATGCCCCGATTGAAGAATTACTCGAAACCCCCATTAGTGTTGCCTCTAACGTATCGCTTGATTCCAATAAACAACCCGCTTCCGTCACCGTTATTTCACGAGAACAATTGCAATTAAGTTCCGCTCGCACACTTAACGAAGCCTTGATGACTTATGTACCTGGTTATTTTATGGTAGAAGGTCAAAGCGATACAGTGGGTGCATTTCGTGGACTGGTGGGTGATAGCAATGCCAAAATTATGATGCTCATAAATGGGCACAATATCAACGCAGAACGTTACGGCGGTATGCCAGATGGCATTATTAATGGCAATAATTTTGATTGGATTGAACGAATTGAAGTGGTGCGTGGTCCTGGTTCGGTAACATTAGGGCAAGGTGCACTGCAAGGTGTTGTGAATATCATCACGCGCACCGCTGACCATGTAGCCCCAGAATGTGGTGATGCAAAAGCCAGTTTGCTAGGTGGCGGTGGGCTCAATAATGCTTGGCAAGGTGGTATGGAAGCCGCATTTAATCATGAAGATACTGATGGTTATGTTTTTGTTCAGCAAAAAAATTACGAAGGACAGCCATTACGTCACCAAGGATTTCCAGAGCGCTCAGAATTCATCGGTGACAGTTTACCTTTAGCGGGAAAAGATGTTATTTCAAACATAGGACACCATTTAAAAGGTGCAGAAAATTTGAGTTTGTTTTCACACTTGCGATACAAACAATTAAGTGTAGACATGCTGCACGTTGAGCAACAACGTGATATGTATTTTTTTATGCGTGATTCTGATGGCAACAAAGAAGAATTGACTTATTTTGGATTAAATCATGATCTTGATTTTACAAAAAATGTCCGTTTAGAAAGTAAATTAGATGCGGCTATTGATGATGCTGGCTTTTATACCGTACAGACTAATAGCACAGCGGGTGGAAATCGTGAACTTCGTTACGGAATCAAGGAAATTTTGCATCTTAACCGTTTGTGGGAAGGCAATAACCTCGCATTAGGCTTGGAAACGCATTTTTATGAAGTAGGCTTGCCTAACTCAAACGGTGAAAATTTCATCATCAATAATTTTTCTCTGCTTCGTGGCGAAACAGTTGATACATTAAATAAAAAATATACCTTCGTTTTTCCTAGCAACATCAACATTTACAGCTTTTTTATCGAAGATAATTACCAAATTAACTCATGGCTAACGGCTTTTAGCGGTATTCGTTTCGATGAACATAAGTATTGGGGCGATCATTTCTCGCCACGCTTCGGTGCATTTATTACGCCTTGGCAAGACGGACAATTTCGATTGTCTTATCAAGAAGGTTTTCGTGGGGCAGTTGGATTAGCGCATAGCGGTGGTTATGTTGGAGATGGTTTTCTCAGTTTACCTAACTTAAGTAAATTAGGGTCAGCAATACCTGAATCCGGCTACAACAACCCATCTACCTTAAAACCTGAAACCTTGAAAACACTAGAACTCGCCTTTAATCAACACTTTTACAAGTATTGGCAATTTAGCAACGTCCTGTTTTATAGCAAAGCCTCTCAACTGATTGATGTTGGTTTTATCGAAGGTAACAAGCTAGGCGTTACGTTGCCACCTATTGGCGCGATTATACCGAGTGATAATTCTTATTGGTTTTACATAAATAAGGCAGGCAATAGCCAGCAGATCGGATTTGAAACAAGTCTAAATTATACAAGAGATGCTTTTAACATCACAGCAAGTCACTCATTTGTGGATTCGCTGAATTATACGTCAGATTTTTCCGCTCACGCCTTGCCTTTGCCAGCGATTTCTCAAAATGTGAGTCGTTTAAATATGCTGTTTAAGCCATGGAAAAACGTGACCTTTGGGGTGAATTATTTGTTCTATGCACCATGGAATGCACAGGCGACAACCCAAGGAGCGCATTTACTTAACGCAAGTGTTATGTACGCGCCATGGAAAAACGTAGAATTAACCTTGAGTGCCAAAAATCTGTTAAATGAAAATAATTTATACCCCATGCTCACAGATATTGCCGTCAAACAAAATCCAGGAGGACCCGCTCTTGAAAGTACCACTTTTTGGTTGAATTTTCGTTTGCATATTGATGAAAATCTGATGCGCTGATTGGAAAACCTCGCGTCGATGAGTCAATTCAAACACTGTTGCTGACAATTACCGATTTTAATTATCAGGCATATCGTATACATTACTTAACTTATTTTTAATTCCTCTGTCATAAATGCAAGGACTGCTTCAAAATTTGAAACAGACATCTAAGTTAACTATTTGGAGATGTGGAGATGATAACTAATTCTATTGGAGCACCTACCAATTTGCAAAATCGCTCACCTGCTGGCTACGCGAGTGCGATGCTCCCCACTGGCACGCAAAATAAAGCCTATATCCTTTCCACATCAACTTTGCTGCAAGGGTTTAGTGATCCTGATGGGGATGTGCTCAGTGTTATTAATTTAACTACCCCCAATGGCAGCGTAATTTACAATAACGATGATACGTGGACAATTACGCCCACAACCAATTACCTAGGATTTGTGACGCTTAGTTATAATGTTACAGATAATAAAGGTGGCACCATTAACGCCGGACAGGGATTTGGCTTAAATCCCGCACAGAATCATCCACCTAGTGGCGCGGTGAGCATAATAGGTAATTTTGTAGTGGGACAAACACTGCAAGCTAGCGTAGACAAGATTCAAGATCAGGATGGCGTTGGTGTTATGCAGTATCAATGGCTACGAGATGGCACTTTTGTGACCAATCAAACACAATCAAGTTACACATTAACGAGCGAAGATTTAAATAAAAAGATCAGCTTGCAAGTCAGTTATACAGATGGTCTAGGCAATCTTGAAAAAATAAATCCACCGACTCCCACATTAGTACAAACAGCTAATAAAAATCCTGAAGGAAGTGCTACAGCAACGTTATTGAGTGGCTTAACAAATACCCCTTACCTACTTGATGCAGCGACTTTGCTCAAAGGTTTTAGTGATCCCGATGGGGATACTCTAACCGTTAAAAATCTCACTGCCACACATGGTAAATTAACCAATAATAACAACGGCACATGGACATTAGCCCCTGACAGTGATTATAAAGGAACGCTAAACTTAACCTATTTAGTTGTTGATGGAAAGGGGGGCAATATCGCTGGCGCTCAAAGCGTCACGTTGCTGGATAATTCCAAACTCAGTGTTAGCTCACCAAGTATTACCGAAGGTAATTTGGGATCAGTCGATTTAAAGTTTACAGTCAGTCTTGATCGCCCAGTAAGCAGTGATGTAACGATAGACTATAAAACAGAAGAAGGTTCAGCATCCGCTGATGTGGATTATTTAACAAAGTCGGGCACATTAAAAATACCTGTAGGTAGTCTCAGCACCGACGTTGCCGTTGCTGTTATAGGGGATAAGTTCAGTGAAGCAAATGAAACCCTAAAATTGACGTTGAGTAATCCTAAAGGCATCACACTTGGGGATAATAAGCTATCTATAAGCGGTATTGGAACTATTTTAGATGATGATTTGCCTACCGCCAGTCTTCCTGAAACAAAAGTTGTGTATGCACCACAAACAGCCGCTAAGCGTGCTGATATTACTATTACACTCAGTGCGCCTTTGAAGATAGATAGCACGATTACCTATCATACTCAAAGTGGCAGTGCCTTAGAAAAGCAGGATTTTGAATCTATCAATAGCAGTTTATTACTCCCAGCCGGAGCAAATAGTGGTGTGATTTCTATTCCTATTTTCGCTAATACAGCCGATGAGAAAGAGGAAACGTTTAAGCTCATTATTGACAAAATCGAAGGCGGGGCAACGTTAGCTAATGGCGTAAGTAACATTACCATTTCTACGCTTAATTTACCGATTCTCAGCGTTCAAAATGCGCAAATTAGTGAAGGGGATAGTGGCAATAAAAATCTCACCTTTAACGTCACGCTTTCGCAAATCAGTGATCAACCCGTACATTTTACGGTTAAAACCGTCGATAAAACGGCAACCGCAGGGTTAGACTATCAAGCTATTGCAGCAGAGAAAGAAATTCCTGTAGGAGCTCAATCCTTGATTATTTCCGTACCTGTATTAGGCGATAAAGTGGCTGAAGAAAATGAGCGTTTTGATTTAGTGCTTAATAGTGTCACTGGTGCCGTGTTGGATAATGGAGATAGTACCTGTTTAGCTACAGGCACGATTTTAGATGATGATAAACCCATTATCCGAATTGAAGATGCGCATGTTATCGAAGGTAATACAGGAATTCATGATGCGAAAATCAAAGTAACATTAAGTACGCCAGCGGCAACGCCTGTGACGTTAAATTATAAATCCACAGATGGCACAGCGAAGGCGGGTGAAGATTTTATTGCGGCTGAAGGGGATTTGACGATGCCTAAAGGTTCGTCAGAGGGATTTATTCCTGTTTCAATACAGGTTGATACCACCGCTGAATCGGCACAAAGTTTTCATCTTGTATTGAGCAATCCGGTCAATGCGCAATTTATTGGACTAGTCGCATCTATTCAAAATACCGTGACTATTGATTCAGATGATGGCGATAATTTGCCTACTGTCACCGTGAGTAAAAACTTAGCGATAGATGAAGGCGATAGTGGGTTAACGGATTTTCCTCTTACGCTAACACTTTCCAGTCCAGCAACGGATACATTGACCATTCAATACCAAACAATTGGAGTGGATGCTAAAGCGGATTCCGATTTCATTTCTGATACACGAACAGTGACTTTCTTAGCGGGTGATGTGAGTCAAACGATTCATGTGAGTGTATATGGCGATACCGAACCTGAATCTGATGAAGATTTCACACTCTCACTCACCGATCCACAAGGGATGCGATTTCAGAGTGGTCTGCCTACACAAGATGTGACTTTACTGATACGTGATGATGATTCAGAGCCGCCTCAAACACTTGAAGGAACAGCTAGAAATGACGTGTTAGATGCAACCGAAAAAGGCGGTACAGGTGATGACACGTTGGATGGCAAGCAAGGTGCGGATACGATGATTGGCGGGGAGGGTAACGACACCTACTACGTCGATAATGTCAAAGACGTGATTCTTGAGGGCGATCAATCCCAAAGTAATGCGGGTGACGATGATTTGGTGCATAGCACAGCAAGTGCTTATACATTGCCAACTAATGTCGAACATCTCATTATTGATGGTAAATCAAAAGGCAATGCTACAGGCAATATTTTAGATAACAAACTCACCGGCAATTTGGCGGTCAATGTACTTTCTGGTTTAGCGGGGAATGACACGCTCGATGGCGGTAGTGGCAATGATATGCTGACAGGTGGAGATGGTGCGGATACGTTTATTTTCTCCGGTGGTATTAAAGGCAATAAGAACATTGATACCATTAAAGACTTCAT
>OMIH01000056.1 GCA_900299045.1 Methylococcaceae bacterium | reverse complement strand
TGCAACATCATCAAAAACACAGTAATTAAGTGTGGATAAGGGTTTTGACCATTGTGTGAATTGAGAAAAATGATACAAATACGCAATTTTGATTTTTAATTCGCGATCCATGTCTTCGGCATCGGCATACGCTGGAACGAGATATAAAAAATTCAATACCATTAAGGCAAAAGCCATACGCAAATGGCGCATTAGCATTTGAATTAAATTCTCATACAAACAAAGCATATTTACATTAACACGCTAAGAAAATCACCATAAAACATATCGCTATCCATTCACTTTTTTGTGTATGAGTGTTAAAAATTAAGGACACAAAAATTAGCAGAAACTAATGTGTAGATTAATGTTGTCCAATTTTTTCGCCCATTTTCACGGCTTTATCGGCTGTAAAATCAGCATTCCATGTCATTTTATCTTTTTCAAATAAGACAATAATGGTTGATCCCATATTAAAACGCCCCATTTCTTCACCCATTTTTAACGTGGGCGTATTGTTTTCGTATGTCCATGTTCGAATCGTCTGGCTTGTCGGTGGCGTTACTACACCATGCCAAACCGTTTCAATGCTTGATACAAAAATAGCCCCCACTAGCACTAATGCCATCTGACCAATTTCTGTATCAAAAATAGCCACTACACGTTCATTTCGTGCAAATAAGCGCGGAACAGCGTTTGTTGTTGCGCTATTCACACTAAATAATCGACCAGGGATATGCACCATTTCGCGCAATGTACCGGTGAGTGGCATATGTAAACGATGATAATCTTTTGGCGATAAATAAATAGTGGTAAAGGTGCCGTCATTAAATTTTTCTGCTCGTTTTGCATCGCCAAGTAACTGGGCTGCTGTAAAGTTTTTTCCTTTCGCTTGAAAAATATCACCTTGCATGATTTGCCCCGCTTGGCTAACAACACCATCGGCAGGGCTGGCAATGGCACCTATCTGTGTGGTGAGAGGGCGAACCTCTGGCTTTAATTCGCGGGTAAAAAAATCATTGAAACTTTTAAATGCGCTCAGATCGTGAGTGAGTGCTTCATCCATATTGACGCCATAATGTGAAATAATTTGGCGTGTGAGAAAATTTTTCCATGCTACATGTTCACTATGCGTGAATTTACTGACCAAAACAGATAACGCATGATGGGGCAAAAGGGTTTGTGAGAGTGCAACGAACGTATTTTTTAGTGTCATGTAAGCGTGTATGTTAAGTGTAAATGGATGATTATTCTGTGATAGATTTGCCGTTTAGGGCGTAAGTAAATGCAAGAACTTCAGCTACGGCAAGATAGAGTTCTTGTGGAATTTCATCACCAATGGGAACTTGCGATAATAAATTCACTAATTCAGCATCGTGATAAAGTGGAATATCATGTTCGTTAGCCACTTTTAAAATTTGATCCGCAACTAACCGCGCACCTTTTGCCGTCACAACCGGTGCATCTCGCTTGTCTTTTTCGTATTTTAATGCAACAGCAAAGGTAGGCGGTTTTTCCATAACGTTTAAGTATTTATGGTAATGTGACAGGAGCTGGCGCAATCCATGTTGGATGACGGTGTTCAACAACAACGGTAGTGTAAACCCCACCGCGCACATTAAACACAGCGCGTATACGCATGAATTTAGGTGATGTGACCTGTACGAGATCGTTTAAAATCTCATTAGTAATCGCTTCATGAAAAGCACCTTGTTCACGAAACGCCCAAATGTATAATTTCAATGATTTGAGTTCTACGCATAATTTATCGGGTACATACTCAAGATGAATCGTTGCAAAATCAGGTTGACCTGTTTTAGGGCAAAGGCAAGTAAATTCGGGCGCATCAATCCGAATGGTGTAATCACGCTCAGGGTTTGGGTTGTCAAACGTTTCTAGGGTGTTCATTTTTTGTGTATGCGTTGGCGCTGTCATTTAATATCCTAACAATTTACAATGGTCTTAGTTGACTTGTGAAAATAAGTTTTTAAAGATAGGGGTATTTTCTTTATGCTTTTGCTGCGGTTGAGTTAAACGCTATCTTTGATTAGCATTCTAATGCAAGCAACGAAATAGTCATAACGCAACAACCCTAAAGCCAAAAATAGCGTTATTTTAGAAGTACCATTAATTAAACGGCATTATAAGAGATTAGGGACTTTTATAGCAAAATCAAAATTTGCGTGTATTCAAGTTTTTATTTATTTTGAATAATGCGGTTACAATAGAAAGTAGAAAGCACATAACAGGTACATTATGTGATAAAAATTAATATTTACAGCGCACAGACTTGGTAGAAAGTTGATGGACAAAGAATTATTACGCATTGCAATTATTGGAACTGGCTTGATTATCATGGTGAGCATGATTATTTCAGCTTACCTCAAAGATAAGCAGGCACGAGAAGACGAAGAAGATTTTTACAGTGATGACTTTGACGACGAATTCGACGATGACTTTGATGAAGTAGAGGGTGAATTTACCGATCATTTGCCTCATGACAACCATGTGCCAGCAAATCCCAAGAAAACGTTGGCATCACAACTTGTCGATGTGTTTCAATCAACGCCATCTAAACCATTAGCAAAATCGAATAAATCGCACTCCACTTCTGCGAATTCAACTAAAGTGGAAAGCGAAAAGATACCTCCTAAGGAATCGCCAGCAGCGTACAATATTGAAGAGATCGATATTGATCCTCCTCAACGCCCAGCTGTTGCGCCATCAATTATTCAATTTAGCGTCATTACGAAAGGAAATGACGATTTTAATGGCGCGGATATTTTTCATGTGATGGAAAATTTGGGTTTGGAATACGGCAGTATGCAAATCTTTGAACGCATTGACGAAAATAGATTTGTGCAATTTGGCGCAGCGTGTATGCTCGAGCCGGGAACGTTTCCACGCGATAACATCGAAGAATTTTATTGTCCGGGTATTGTTTTCTTTATGCAAATCGATGTGCTTGATGATCGCGTAGCGGCATTTAATGATTATGTTCACACTATTGTGGTATTCGCACAGCAAATGGACGGCGTTATTCTTGACCATCGTCGCCAAGTGCTTACCAATGAGATGGTCGATGCTATTCGCAATAGTTTGTAATTTACACACAGGTTTGCAATTCGCTTAATTATCCTATAATTTAGCGTTATCCATCCGGCTAGGGGTGCTTTGTTTCTACGCAAAGCTGAGATAAACCCTTCGCACCTGAACTGGCTAGTACCAGCGTAGGAAAGCCCAATCAATACTTCCTGCGCTTTTTTGTTTTTTTATTTTGGAGTTTCATCCATGAGCGCAGACTCACATACAGCGGCAGCAAATATCAAAATTGATTCTTATCCCGCTTCTGAAAAAATTTATGTACAAGGCTCTCGCCCTGACATTCAAGTCCCTATGCGTAAAATTACGCTATCAGATACCCCAGTGCATTTTGGTGCGGTTGAAAAAAATGCACCAATTTATGTTTACGATACTTCCGGTGTGTACACAGATCCTAATGTAGAAGTCGATTTGAAAAAAGGACTGCGAGCAATGCGTGCTGCGTGGATTTTAGAGCGTGATGATACTGAAGAATTAGCGACTTTAAGCTCAAAATACGGTCAAGAGCGTTTAGCTGACACAAGTTTAGATGAATTGCGTTTTGAGCTAATGCGCAAACCCCGTCGCGCAAAAGCGGGTAAAAACGTGTCGCAAATGCACTATGCACGCCAAGGTATTATCACACCAGAAATGGAATTTATTGCCATTCGTGAAAACCAAAAAATGGAAGAAATGCGCGAATTATGGAAGGATCAACATCCCGGTGATTCGTTTGGCGCATCGATTCCTGATGTCATTACGCCTGAATTTGTTCGCTCTGAAGTGGCGTGTGGGCGAGCAATTATTCCATGCAATATTAATCACCCAGAACTTGAACCGATGATTATTGGTCGTAATTTTTTGGTGAAAATTAACGGTAATTTAGGAAATTCAGCGGTTACCTCATCAATCGAAGAAGAAGTTGAAAAGATGCTTTGGGGAATTCGTTGGGGTGGTGACACCATTATGGATTTATCAACGGGCAAAAATATTCACGAAACACGCGAATGGATTTTGCGTAACTCACCTGTACCCATCGGTACTGTTCCAATTTATCAAGCGCTTGAAAAAGTCAATGGCAAAGCCGAAGAGTTAACATGGGATATTTTCCGTGATACCTTAATTGAACAGGCAGAGCAGGGTGTGGATTATTTCACTATTCATGCTGGGGTGCGCCTACATCATGTTCCCTTGACTGCCAAACGTATGACGGGAATTGTATCGCGTGGTGGCTCGATTATGGCGAAATGGTGTCTTGCGCATCATACTGAAAGTTTCTTATACACGCATTTTGAAGAAATTTGCGAAATTATGAAAGCCTACGACGTTGCATTTTCATTGGGTGATGGTTTAAGACCGGGATCAATCTACGATGCGAATGATGCCGCACAATTTGGAGAACTTGAAACGCTAGGTGAATTGACCAAAATTGCATGGAAACATGATGTACAAACCATGATTGAAGGACCAGGTCATGTACCACTTCACATGATTAAAGTGAATATGGAAAAACAACTCGAAGAATGTGGCGAAGCACCGTTTTATACCTTAGGTCCACTGACCACCGATATTGCACCAGGTTATGATCACATTACCTCCGCTATTGGCGCGGCTAATATTGGTTGGTATGGGTGTGCGATGCTTTGCTATGTAACGCAAAAAGAGCATTTAGGTTTACCCAATAAACAAGACGTTCGTGAAGGCATTGTGACGTATAAAATTGCAGCACATGCGGCGGATTTAGCTAAAGGTCATCCTGGTGCGCAAGCGCGTGATAATGCAATGTCTAAAGCTCGCTTTGAGTTTCGCTGGGAAGATCGATTCAACATTGGTTTAGATCCTGAAAAAGCGCGTGAATTCCACGATGAAACGCTGCCAAAACAATCGTCAAAAGTGGCGCATTTCTGCTCAATGTGTGGCCCGCATTTCTGCTCAATGAAAATTAGTCAAGACGTGCGTATTTATGCAGCAGAAAAAGGCGTTGCCGATGAAGAAGCGATTAAACTGGGTATGGATGAAAAATCACAAGAGTTTTTAAATGATGGCGCTAAAATTTATCACGAAGTGTAAGTAGTCAATATGTTCAGAAAGGTGGCAGCGTGAACATGTTGCCACCTTCCTTTCCTTGATATCGTTTGAATGATTGGACGAGTATCTGTCCATAATATGCCTTTAATCTAAAAGTGCGATCAATTTTTTCTATGGTGTATTCTAAGCGTCGATGGTTTTTTGTATCGAGTATTTTAAGTCTGGTAACTTGCATGGGTGCCTATTATTGGGCATTTTATGTGCCACCTAAAATCGACACAAATGTGCCTACAAATCATGCAAATACGCATAAACATGGAAAACATAAACACGATGACAATGCGCCCGTTGCGGTATCTGTTGAAACAAGCCGTCAATCCTCTTTTCCTGTTTATCTAAATGCACTGGGAACCGTCACGCCATTGCGCTCTGTTGTCGTTCGTCCTCGTGTGTCAGGTGAAATAGTGTCTATTACTTTTTCAGAAGGACAATACGTTAAAGAAGGCGATGTGCTTGCTCAAATTGATCCACAGCCACTGCAAATTCAATTACAACAGGTACAAGGTCAACTAGTGCGTGATGAGGCACTGCTTGAGAATGCAAAAATTGATTATATCCGCTATCAAACGTTGCTTGCTCAAGATTCCATCGCAGCGCAACAAGCGACTACTCAAGCCGCGCAGGTTAAGCAATATCAAGGCATTGTTGAAATGGACCATGCACAGGTCAATAACGCAAAATTGCAATTAAGTTATGCAAAAATAACGGCTCCTATTTCAGGAAGGCTAGGATTGCGGCAAATAGATCAAGGCAACCTTGTCCAAGCTAATGAAACAACGCTTGTAATGCTCACACAAAGTCATCCTATTAGTGTGGTATTTACGCTTCCCGAAGATCACGTTCCCGCGGTGATGCAACATCAAAAAAGTGCCACCCCTATTGCTGTTTACGCCTATGATCGGGCAGGAAAAATCAAGCTAGCCGAGGGGAAACTAGTTGCCATTGATAATCAAATTGATACCAGCACCGGCACGTTTAAATTGAAAGCGCATTTTGATAATACGGAGGAAAACTTATTTACCAATCAATTTGTCAATATCAAAATGTATGTGAATACGCTCGACGATGCGGTACAGATTTCAACGGCAGCACTTGAGTATGACGAGAAAGGGGCATTTATTTACGTTGTGACACATGACGATACAGTGCAATTACGTCATGTCACACTAGGCGAGATACAAGATGATAAAGTCATTATTTTAGACAATCTTGCCGCTAACGAAATGGTGGTTGTAGAAGGTCGTGAATTACTTCATGAAGGCAGTAAAATTACTATCATTCAAAAAAGGGGGGATGCCACTGTGCCCATTTTAAATGATCTCACGAGAGGAAATGAAAAAACTGTTACCCCTTAACAGTTTCCTCTTTTGAATACGTTGTTATTACACTATAATGCTCACCAAATTATTTTATTTTAAACTTTACTTTATGGAGATAATCAATGTCTGATGACGATTCCGCAATGCTCCGCAATCGAGCAATGATAGTTAACAACCTAGCCATGCTTGTCAAAAACAAATGTAACGTATCGGCTTCTTTGGGCGGAAAAGAAACGTTATTGACTGTGTTGATTGCGATTAATCACAAAGAAGGCAATATCGTTCTCGATTACGGCTCTTCTGATTTTTTGAATAAGAAGCTTTTAAGTGTTAAAAATCCTAAATTTAATACGGTATTCAATGGTATCCAAGTTTCGTTCCATGTTGATCAAGTAAGGATTGGCAAATATAAAGGCGCGGATTGTTTTATGATTGACATTCCAGATTCGCTTTATTGGTATAATCGCCGTGAATATTATCGTGTTGACACACCTACGCTTAACGCGGCTTATATTGAACTCGAGTTAGCCGAGCCAGAAGAAGACGCTAAACTTGAATATAAAGAAGCCTTCGCCATAGCAACTGATAGAATTCATCAAAAATTACTTGCCGCTATCCAAGCAGAAATTGCCGAAGAGCAGCAAGCGTGGCAACGTGCTTATCAAAAAATGACGATTGATTCAAAAATCAAAGCAAAACGTGAGCGACAAATTTTTGAAGAAGAACGTGAAGCAAATCCGGTTGTCCCCGATCCTAAATTAGCACGCGTGATTCGTTTGAATCTCTCTGACATTAGTATGTCGGGATGTAAGCTCGTAAATAGCGATTCTGAATTTTCGTATTTCTTGCAAGAGCTAACTATTTTTGATGATCGTCCACTCGTCATGCCACACACTACGGTAGATGTATCATTTAAAGTGGTGTCGGTACGTCCAGGTGCTCCGCTTAAAGCAGAAGACTTTGAAGAGTGGATTGGGGTAGAATTTTTGGATTTACCGCAATCAATTGAAGGCGCTATTTTACGTTATGTTCAAGATATTGAGCGTCAAAGTGGATTGCTCAATAACGCTTAATTAGGTAAATCTTATATTAAATGGGGGCGATGTTATTTATCGCCCCCTATTTTGTTTTAAAAAAATGTTGCACTTTTGGTTATAGCCACTTTTACAATATAGGTAAAACAGAGCATTGCACCGCCAAAAGCCACCCACCGTTTTTCATCGGTACGTTTTAGTGTCACAATGCCAAGCGCAATAAAGCCTAGCAAACCGAAAATTTTTGCTTCAATCCACCCGTAATCTCCGGCTAACCATCCTCCTTGCATCGTCAACGTAATGCCCGTTAGAAGCAATAAACTGCTAATAATGTGAGGCGCTATATTTATCCATTTACGTTGCATCAATTCTGGACGAAATCGTGTGAGTGCGACGCGTCCTAAAAAACTGATTAAGGCAAGCGCGACAAAAAGTAAGTGTAAATGTTTCATGAGTTTTCTCGTTTAATATCAATTAAAAACAGCGTTGCATCGCAATACCAACATCAGTAAGCGCTGAAACAACATTAACGCCAGCGATGCGAAGTGCATTCATTTTGCTTTCGGCTGTCCCTTTTCCCGCTGTAACAATCGCGCCTGCATGCCCCATACGCTTTCCTGTGGGCGCTGTTTGTCCTGCTATATAGGCAACTACAGGCTTTGTGATATGTGCTTTAATGTAATCAGCTGCTTCTTCTTCATCGCTACCACCAATTTCCCCCACCATTACAATGCCTTTCGTTTGAGGATCTAATTCAAAGCGGCTAAGTACATCAATAAAATTCATGCCGTGAATAGGATCGCCGCCAATGCCAACGCAGGTGCTTTGTCCTAAACCTTGCTGCGTGGTTTGATGAACGGATTCATAGGTGAGAGTCCCCGAACGTGACACAATGCCAATGGAACCAGCTTGATGAATTGATGCAGGCATGATGCCATTTTTACATTCACTGGGGGTAATAATACCTGGACAATTTGGACCAATAAGCAGCGATTGCGTCCCTTGCATAGCCGCTTTGACGCGTAGCATGTGAAGTGTTGGAATACCTTCTGTAATACAGACAATGAGTTCAATACCCGCTTCGAGTGCTTCTAAAATCGCATCTGCGGCAAAGAAAGGTGGAACGTAGACGACGCTTGCAGTTGCGCCTGTCTGATTGACCGCTTCATCAACGGTATTAAATACCGGTAAACCTAAATGAATTTGACCGCCACGCTCAGGCGTAACGCCACCGACCAGTTTGGTGCCATAATCCAATGCTTGCTGTGAGTGAAATGTCCCTTGTTTGCCAGTAAATCCTTGGCAAATGACTTTTGTATTTTTGTCGATCAAAATACTCATCTTGCGACTCCTTTGGCTAGCGCAACCACTTGTTGGGCGGCATCATTTAAATCATTAGCGGCGTACAGTTCAAATTGAGTACTGTTGAGCAAGTCCCTTCCTTCTTGCGCATTTGTCCCTTCTAAACGAACAACAACAGGCACATGAACATGAATTTGTGCCATCGCCGCCAAGATGCCTTGCGCAATAATGTCACATTTTACAATGCCGCCAAAAATATTGACTAAAACAGCGCGAACATTGCCATCGGCTAAAATTAATTTGAATGCTTCGCACACTTTTTCTGCATTCGTGCCACCACCCACATCAAGAAAATTGGCAGGCAATCCCCCTTTTAATTTCACCAAATCCATCGTAGCCATTGCCAGTCCTGCACCATTCACCATGCAGCCAATGTTGCCATTCAGTGCAATATAATTGAGTCCAAATTGCTCGGCTTCATGTTCTTTTGGATTTTCTTGGTGAGCATCGCGCAGTGCTAAAATATCAGGGTGCAACGCAATCGCGTTATCGTCAAAATTGATTTTGGCATCCAGTGCCATTAAATCGCCTGTTTGCGTTTCAATTAACGGATTGATTTCAATTTGATTAGCGTCTTTTTCCAAAAATAAATTCATCATGCCTTGCATAATCACACTAAGCTGCTTTTGTTGATGATGCTCAAGTTTGAGTGCATAGCCTACTTTTCGGCAGTGACTGGATTGTAGACCCGTAGCGGGATGAACAGTTACTGTAATGATTTTCTCAGGTGTTTGATGGGCAATAGTTTCCACATCCATGCCACCCGCTATTGAGGCAACAAAAATAAGGCGTTCAGTCCGACGATCAACCAGTAAACTTAAATATAATTCGCGTTTAATGGGATAGGTTTTTTCAATTAATACCTGCTCAATAGGTAAACCGTGTGCATCCGTTTGTTGCGTCACAAGACGAGTATTAAGCAAATGCGTTGCCCATGTGAATACCTCACTTGGTGTTTGAGCTACTTTGACACCGCCAACTTTTCCTCGCCCACCTGCATGTATTTGTGTCTTTACCACCCATGAGTCATGCGTTAATTCTTTGGCAATGTGTTGCGCCTCAAACGCGCTTGTTGCCACGCGACCTTGAGGAATGGGAATGCCGTATTGTTTGAAAAGGGTTTTCGCTTGATATTCGTGAATGTTCATAAATGAAATAGGGTAGGCAATAGCAAGAAAATCAGAAAAGTAGCATGTGAGAATTGTACTCACACGCTACGAAAATAAAAAAACGAAACGCGTGTTTATGCTTCGTTGGCTGCTTGGTTCGCGTGATAAGTAGCGTAAATGTAAACGGGAATATCTAAGTGACCTAATTTTTTTTCAATGAGTGGTAGTACATCCGCCCATGCCAAGCCACCTGCACCAGTTGCTATACGCGGTAGTGCAAGTGACGTAAATTTTTCTTGTTCCACAATTTTCGCTAAGGCTTTAAGCGCATGTTGAACATTTGTTAAGGTCGCTTTGCCATGACGATGATCGTGACTGTCAACGCCTTCTTGGGTAATTAAATTAATAACGTGCTTGCCTTCAGCGCTTACCCACACCCATGCTTCACCTGGCTCTGGGTGATGTTGATGACACCAATGGTGAAAATCTTTGTGCATCGCTGGGTAAAGATTATGTAACGACAATGCTAAACCTTTATCCATTGGATCATTAATGCCAACCCCTTGTGCAATAGCGTGTGCTTTGCTAAGTAAAATATCGCCTTCTACTAAATGAATCATACATTTCCCTTTTGAGATTAAAAAATTATTTACTGCGTTGCAATGTCCAAAATTCAACAGTTAAATTACTGAGCAATCTTTCAGTGAATTTTGTTGCACAAGTAAAATTTTGTGTTGCCTTGCTACTTAAACCATCGCCTAGCTCAAAACTTTCCGCACCAATAGCCAACAAAAAACAAGGCGGTGGCGCTTCTTTTTTCATGTTTTGATAAACATCTAATACCGATGCGGGACTGATTGCGTGCGATGTATAACTCGTGTCGCGCATCGGTGTGAGTTGGGTAAATTCAAATTCAATATCGCTTTTCACTGACGCATCGATAAATAAGACCAGTTCTCTGCCTTCTAAATCGAGTGCGTGTTCAATTTGAAGTTGAAAATCGGTTAATAAATCAATTTGCTCAAGTGAACAATGGTTTTCGATATGCGCTAACATGAGAACGCCTAAGGCGTCATCACCGCGACTTTCATTCCCATAACCGAAAATTAAAATCGGTTTTATCATTGAATGTGCTCTATGTGACCTGTATCGTGTTTGATTAATTTATCAATAATATCGCCCGCTGAATTGATTAGTTCAACTTGGAGAGGCATTTTTCCAACCGCATGCGTCGCACACGACAAACAAGGATCATACGCACGAATAGCCACTTCTAAATTATTGAGCAGGGGTTCTGTCAACTCTTGCCCCGATAAATATTCAGCCGCTACTTGGCGTACTGACTCATTCATACCCATATTATTACTGGTGGTCGAAACAATCAAATTGGCTTTGGTGACAATATCGTTTTCATCGACTTGATAATGATGAAACAACGTGCCGCGTGTGGCTTCAATAACGCCAATTCCTTCAAAACGACGCTCACCTTTTACGGGTTCATCGTGGCGAATAATATCGCAATCATTGAGTAATTCTTTAATACTTTCAGCGCAATGTAGCAATTCGATTAGTCGCGCCCAATGAAAAGCCAGTGTACTGTGTACCATCGCGTCTGCGCTATGGGCTTTGAATTCCACTCGTTCAGTTTCAGCGATAGGCGTGTTGATATAATCGCAATTATTGACGCGAGCCAGTGGTCCAACGCGATACCATCCCGCTTCTTTCCCTAGTGACGTTAAATAGGGAAATTTCATATATGACCATGAACGAACTTCTTCATGGATGTAATCGTTATACTGGCAATAATCGATGTGATCAAACAGCGTGTCACCGTTGGCATTTTTAACACGCAATCCACCGTGATAAAGCTCCAGCGCACCATCAGGTTGCACTAAGCCGAGGTAGTTTGATTGTATCGTGCCAAAACTGTCATAATAAGGTAAGTTGGAGCGATGTACTTTCTTAACTAATTGAACAGAGGCGCTAGCCCACGCAATAATTTGATCAATATCAGTTAATAAATAATCACGCTCTTCTTTGCTTAATGCTTTATTCATGCCACCTGCAACAGCGCCTGTGCCATGAATACGTTTACCTGAAATCATACGAATAACTTCTTGACCGTACTTGCGCAGTTTGACACCTTGTAGACCAATATCAGGAAACGCATTTAAAACTGCCACAATAGAGCGTTTTTGAATATCGCTTTCAAAGCCAAATAAGAGATCAGGGCTGGATAGATGAAAGAAATGCAGTGCATGGGATTGCAACACTTGTCCAAAATGGAGCAGTTTACGCAATTTTGTTGCAGAGAGAGGTAGGTTTTCTGGGTCAACCCCAACGAGTTGATCAATGGCTTTTGCTGCGGCAAGATGGTGGCTAACAGGGCAAATTCCACATAGGCGTTGAACTAAAACGGGCAGCTCCCAGTAAGGACGACCTTGAATAAATTTTTCAAATCCGCGAAATTCCACAATATGCAAACGCGCTTGTTGAACCTTATTATTTTCATCGAGCAGCAGAGTCACTTTGCCGTGACCTTCAACGCGTGAAACAGGATCGATCACCACGCGTTTTAAATTATCCGTGTTTTTAGCTGTTTCTAAATGTGCATACATAGCGCGTCCTCAAAAGAAAAATGACACTTTAAAATCGAATTAGCGCGGTAAAACGCGGACGGTTCACTTATTTTTTTCAGATTTTAAACGCTCAAGCAAATCCTTTGCAGGTAAATAGCCAGGAAAAATGGTTCCTTTTTCTGTCACAATCATAGGAGTACCTTTAACATCAAACTCACCAGCGAGTGTCATGTGCTCGTCAACTGGATTTTCACAAGTTTTCATGTCAATTTTCTGATCTTTTTTCGCAGCGGTGAGCGCCGCATTTCTATCTTTTGCGCACCACACAGCAACGGCTTTGTTGTAAGAGTCAGAGCCTTTACCCGCACGAGGATAAAATAAATAATTAATTTGAATGCCTTCTGCTAAGTAAGTATCTAATTCAGAATGTAACTTACGGCAATAGCCACAATCAATATCGGTGAAAACATAAACTGTATGCGAGTGAATTTTAGGCTTGAAGATAATCATCTTATTTTCACCTAATTTTTCGAGCGCTACTTTGCGCACACCACTCAATTTTTCTTCTGTTAAATCTGTGCGTGTTTGTATATCAATTAAGCGACCTTGAAATAAATATTTTCCATCATCGGTGACATATACCAAGTCACTGCCAATATTGACTTCATAAATGCCTTTAATAATAGAAGGTTTAACGGCATCAATAACCACGTTAGGCATCGATTTACTCAATTGTTCTCGAATAATTTTGTCATCTGCGTTCGCGTGCATGACAGCGGCAGCTAACATAGCACTTAAAAAAAGTTTTTTCATTGTTTGTATCTCGTAGAGTTATTGAAAGAGTCGCCCAACATCCATAAACATTGCCGTTGCCATGAGTAGACCAAGAAAAACGATGCCAATTTTTTGAAAAAATAGCTGAACGTTTTCTGAAACGGGTGAGCCTTTTAAGCCTTCAATTGCAAAGAAAAATAAATGCCCTCCGTCAAGTATGGGTATCGGTAGCAAATTCAAAACACCCAAACTCACGCTAATCAATCCCATAAATTTGAAAAAATGCACGAGTCCCATGTCTGCAGATTGCCCCGCATATTGCGCAATGCTAATTGGACCACTTAAATTTTCAAAAGAAGCCTTGCCCACAAACATGTGTCCCATCATTTTGATGGTGGATGTGGCGTAGTGGTAGGTGGTGCTAAAAGCCACTGGAATAGCGTCAAATGGTGACAGCGCATAATGAACTTGAAACGATTTGATTAGGCTTTCAGGCACTTTCACAGACGCGCCAATTTTACCTTCAGAATTGGGGGTGA
Organism: Methylococcaceae bacterium; assembly: GCA_900299045.1. Lineage (GTDB taxonomy): Bacteria > Pseudomonadota > Gammaproteobacteria > Methylococcales > Methylomonadaceae > UBA10906. The sequence continues at coordinate 16,169 of OMIH01000056.1, read as the reverse complement.
GCACTAAAGTAGATTGCACGCCATCGCGCTCAATTAAAATTGGTAATGCTTGATTTGGATTCGCTTTGACAATATCCACCCACTGTTGCCATTGGGTAACAGGTGTATCATTGGCACGAAGAATGAGGTCATTGGATTGGAGTCCCGCTGCTTTCGCAGCGCCATTATCAAGGACATTGCCAATAATGGGTTGTAGCGCAGGAGAAAATAATTTTAGTCCTAATTTAGCATATAAAGCATCAGGATTTTGTGTTTGTGACGCGTCAATATGCAATACTTTGATGCTTTCAATCATGTCACTGCTTTTGACTTTCACTGCAATGTTAGTTTCACCTTCAAGCGCCGCTGACATAATGCTCGACATCGCTTGTGTCCATGTTAGCGTAATTTCATCATTGACAGCGATTATTTCATCGCCTTCAGAAAAGCCAGCTTCTAGGGCAACGGAATTGGGCGTAGCCGCGCCTAAAATAGGTTTAATCCCCATTTCACCCATGACCAGTACACTCCAAAACAGTGCAACCGCCAAAACGAGATTGAAAATAGGTCCCGCTGCGACAACAGCGGTTCGCGCTAAGAGCGGTTTTCGATTAAACGCCATTGGCAAATCGTCTGGTTGTACTTCCCCTTCGCGCTCATCCACCATTTTGACATAGCCACCTAAGGGAATAAGCGACAACACATACTCAGTCGTATTGGGATTTTGCTGATAACGCCATAATACTTGACCAAAACCAATAGAAAAACGCAACACCTTCACACCGACACGCCGTGCGATCCAAAAATGCCCAAATTCATGCACGGCAACTAAAACACCAATAGAAATTATGAAATAAAATACCGTGTGAATGATGTTCATGGACTTATTAAGGTTTCGATGATTTTTTCTGATATATCGCGAGCATCTTGATCTGCTGCTAAGACTTTCTCTAAACTATCTGCGACTGTGACTTTAATGGCTTGCATCGTTTTTTCGATGACAACAGGAATGTCGGTGAAACGTATTTTTTCATTTAAAAAGGCGTCAACAGCGACTTCATTGGCTGCATTGAGAACGGTTGGATGGGTGCCTCCAGCTTCAATGGCTTCATACGCAAGACGCAAGCAAGGAAAGCGTGCGAGATCAGCTGGCTCAAAATCCATGTGTTTCACGGCAAAAATATCGAGAGGCGCAGCGCCTGATTCAAAGCGATTGGGGTAGGCGAGAGCATGCGCTATAGGAATACGCATATCAGGGCATCCCATTTGCGCAAGTACAGTGCCATCGACGTAATCTACCATTGAATGGATAACACTTTGTGGATGAATAACAACTTGAATTTGCGCGGGTTTGACATTAAAAAGTAGGCAAGCCTCGATCATTTCAAGCCCTTTATTCATCATCGTCGCTGAATCAACCGAAATTTTTTTGCCCATGTCCCAGTTTGGATGTGCTACGGCTTGTGCTGGTGTGACATCTTGTAGCTGTTCAATTGGTATGGTGCGAAACGGCCCACCTGATGCAGTGAGTAAAATGCGACGAACGCCTTTTGCTGCCACGCCAGTTTGATAAGCCGCAGGCATACATTGAAAAATGGCATTATGTTCGCTATCAATGGGCAGGAGTGGGGCGCCAGCGTGTTTTACTGCGTCGATGAAGATATCACCCGACATCACTAAGGCTTCTTTATTGGCAAGCAACACTTCTTTACCCGCTTTAGCCGCGGCTAAAGTAGGCAACAATCCCGCTGCCCCTACAATTGCCGCCATTACGCAATGAACGCTTTCGAGTGTTGCAACGTCTTGCAGTGCTTTTTCACCAGATAATACGCGCAAATTCGACAATGGCGACTGTGCAATTTTAGCTTTAAAGCGTGCTGCTGAGATTTCATCTACAACCACCACGACGTCAGGTGAATGCGCTAAACATTGCTCATAAAGTGCATCAACATTTTTGTTCGCCGTTAACGCAACAACACGGTATGAATCCCTATGTCGAGCAACAACATCTAGCGTACTAACGCCAATGGAGCCGGTTGCCCCTAAAATGCAAATGCCTTTCATGAAAAGAGCCCCACTGATTCTAAATAAATACCCGCATAGAACAGGGGAGCACCAGCGCATAAGCTGTCAATGCGATCTAAAAGACCCCCATGACCAGGTAGCAAAGAACCGCTATCTTTCATGTTAGCACGACGCTTGACGACGCTAAAAAACAAGTCGCCATAAATAGACATTAAAACAGTCAATACTGAAAGTAGTGTAAAATCCGCGATAATCATAGGTTCTTTAAATCCCATAATCAAGCTAATCGCCGCTGCACAGATTACCGCGCTACCTAGCGCACCATACATGCCTTGAACCGTTTTCCCTGGACTAATTTCAGGGGACAGTTTTATTGTGCCCCATTTTTTTCCAACAAAAAAAGCAGCAATATCCGCTACCCAAATCAGCACAAGAAAATACATAGTCATTTCTTCGCCAAAAAATGTGCGCAAACGCGACAAAAACATCCAACTCATCAGCAGCACAAACCAACCAATAAGACTTTGTTTAAATGGAGTTAATGTTAACGCTAATGCGCCTTGTGGTGAATTGCGAATCACCATCATGGCCAAAATCCAAAAGAAAACAGCAGGGAGCGCAAGCCATTCTAACAGTCCCGATTGATTGCGAATATCATCCATCTGGAATTTGTACTTTTCGGCTAAAAAATCAAGTAAATGTGCCGCCGCTTCAAGCAGATAAGTCCACGAATGAATAAACAGCATTGCGCCAATAAGACTAGCAAAGAATATCCCACGTTTGATGGGGTGGCTAACGTTTGTCAGATTTAACCATTCATTGGCACCCACTAAGGTAATGACAGCAATGAGAAGTGAAAAATACATTGAGGGAAGTTCAAACACCGCCAAAACCACCAACGTGGCGAGTAAAGTTGCGGTGATAATACGTTGTTTTAACATAAATTGTCTTTTTTGAAAAAAGTTTAGGGATTGGCAAAGGCGGCAATCTGATCACCAGTATGACCAAAACGCCGTTGGCGGCTTTGAAAACTGGTAATCGCTTCTTGTAGCGCAATGTCATTAAAATCTGGCCAAAGAATGGGCGTGAAATAGAGTTCCGTGTAAGCCAGTTGCCAAAGCATGAAATTACTCACGCGTTGTTCACCGCCTGTTCGAATAAATAAATCTGGCTCGGGCAGATTAGCTAATGAAAGATGTTGGTTGAGAACGTTTTCGTTAATAGCATGGGAGGTCAGCTCACCCGATGCTACGCGCCGAGAAATTTGTTGGCAAGCTTGCGTCAAATCCCAGCGACCACCGTAGTTGACGGCAATAACGAGCGTTAAGGCGGTGTTGTTTTTTGTTTTAGTTTCGCCTTCACGCATTTTGTTTTGCAGCGCCACATCAAACGCACTGCAATCACCAATAAAACGCAAGCGAATATTATTTTTGTGTAATTTTTCGATTTCGTTTTGGAGTGTTGTCAAAAATAATCGCATGAGCAACGTGACTTCTGCTTCAGGTCTGCGCCAGTTTTCACTGCTAAACGCAAATAAACTCAGTACGTCAATATGCGGGTCAGCGGCGCAAAATTCGACAATTTTGCGCACCGCTTTCACGCCCGCATTATGCCCGACAGCTCGAGGCAGTAAGCGCTGTTGCGCCCAACGACCATTGCCATCCATAATGATGGCAATGTGTTTGGGCGTAGCTAAATGTATTCGATCCACAGGCATAAATTATAGATTACTACATCGATAATAAATCAGCTTCTTTTAATTCTAAGAGCTTTTCTACTTCTTTAATATATTGATCAGTTAATTTTTGAATTTTGTCTTCTGAGGTTTTTGCATCATCCTCTGAGCACTGTTTATCTTTGAGCAAATTTTTCACTGATGTATTGGCGTCGCGACGAATATTGCGAATAGCGACGCGACCTTCTTCAGCCGCATTTTTGACTATTTTGACTAAACTGCGACGACGCTCTTCGGTGAGCATGGGTAGCGGAATACGAATTGTCATGCCATTTGTCATCGGATTTAAACCTAAATCTGATTTCAAAATTGCTTTTTCGATGGCTTGTACCATGCCTTTTTCCCATGGCGTGATACTGAGTGTCCGAGCATCTTCAACAACGACATTAGCTACTTGCGACACAGCAGAATCTGTTCCGTAATAAGACACCATCACTTGATCAAGTAAACTTGGGTGCGCACGCCCCGTACGGATTTTAGAAAACTCTTGTTTTAGGGATTCAATGCTTTTACCCATGCGAGTGGCAGCATCTTGTTGAATATCGCTAATCATTTAAATTTGTCCTCGTTCAATTAATGAACCTATATCATGTCCTGTCATAAGCTTCATAATCGCGCCCTGCTCAAAGACATTCATCACGCGCATAGGCACGTTATTGTCACGACATAAAACTAATGCGGTAGTATCCATCACATTTAAGCGTTGATCTAATGCTTGATCATAGGTGAGATAGGGATAAAATTTTGCGTTGGGATCTTTTTGTGGGTCGGCAGAATAAACGCCTTCGACTTTAGTGGCTTTAATCATCAATTGTGCATTGATTTCAATGGCGCGTAAACTGGCTGCGGAATCGGTGGTAAAAAACGGATTGCCAGTACCGGCTGCAAAAATAACAACACGTCCTTTTTCTAAATGACGTACCGCACGGCGACGAATATAATCTTCACACACCTGATTAATTTTAAGTGCAGACATAACACGAACAGGTTGCCCTAAATGCTCAAGTGAATCTTGCATTGCCAGTGCATTAATCACGGTAGCTAGCATACCCATTTGATCGCCTGTGACGCGATTTAAGCCATCACCAGCCGTTTGCGCTCCATGAACAATATTGCCACCACCAATCACAAGACCTACTTCGATGCCCGCGTCACACAACTCTTTGATTTCAGTGGCAAGACGTTTGACAATGGCAGCGTCAATGCTGCTACCACTCGATGAATTCATTAACGCTTCACCGCTTAACTTTAATAAAATTCTTTTGCAAATTAGATTAGTCATGTGTTCTCTGGTGAAAGGTTGGGATGTAGAGGCAACAAAAACAGTGCCTCTACATAAGGTTTCATTATTTCATTGAATTAACTTGCGCCATTACTTCTTCTGCAAAGTTTTCTTCTTTTTTCTCAATGCCTTCGCCTACTTCAAAACGGCTAAAACGAATGACTTTATTACCTTTAGAATCCGCTAATTTACCCACAGTGATTTTATCATCTTTGATGAAGGTTTGACCGTTGAGTGTGACTTCTGCGAGGAATTTGCTGATACGACCTTCAACCATCTTCGCAATAATGTCAGCTGGTTTTCCACTTTCAGCTGCTTGCGCTGTGAAAATTTCTTTTTCTTTTTCAATCAGATCAGCTGATACTTGATCTTCTGATACACATGTTGGTTTAGAGGCGGCAATGTGCATGGCAATATCTTTGCCTAATTCCGCGTCGTGTGCCGCTAGCTCAACGATAACCCCTATTTTTGTACCGTGCAAGTAGCATGCTGTGCCGCCATTTGTTTTATATTTTTCAAAACGACGAATAACAATGTTTTCACCTAATTTTGAAATTAAACCACGACGAATTTCATCAACCGTCACACCGTCTTCTAAAGGCATAGCCAATAATTGTTCTTCGGTTTCAATGCTGTCATTGTTGAGTAAAGCGTGTGCTACATTATTAACAAAACCAACAAAATCTTCCGCTTTCGCCACGAAATCGGTTTGGCAATTGACGTCAACAATGGCAACGTGTTTACCGCAATCGCTGACTTTTACACCAATGATGCCTTCTGCTGCGATGGTACTTGATTTTTTATCTGCTTTTGCAAGACCGGCTTTGCGCATATTTTCAATTGCCAATTCCATGTCGCCTTGCGCGTCCACCAAGGCTCTTTTGCATTCCATCATGCCCGAACCGGTACGTTCGCGTAATTCTTTTACCATTGATGCGTTAATTTCTATACTCATTTTTCTCTCTCGATTGCTGCTATTTACTGTAAAAACGCCCCCAAAAGGAGGCGTTCTTGTTTTACTTTACCTTTTCAGCTTCCGCTAGGAAGACTGAAGTAGGGGTTTATTTAACGTGTGCGACTTCTTCAACAAAATCGTCATCGGTTTTTTTAGCAGAAAAATCGAGCACAGCAGTTTTTGCTTCAGATACGGCAGCGGCTGCGCTTTCGCAATATAATTTAATTGCGCGAATGGAGTCGTCATTACCGGGAATAACGTAGTCGATTTCATCAGGTGAATTGTTTGAATCCACGATACCCACAACAGGAATACCCAATTTTTTCGCTTCGCTAATTGCATTTTTTTCGTAGCCAACATCTAAAACAAAAATGACATCAGGAATGCCTTTCATGTCTTTAATGCCGCCCAAACTGCGGTCTAATTTTTCCAGTTCACGTTCCATACCAAGCGCTTCTTTTTTACCAAAACGTTGATAGAGCGTGCCATCTTCTTTCATTGCTTCGAGTTCTTTTAAACGAGCAATCGATTTTTTGATAGTTTTGAAATTTGTTAACATACCGCCAAGCCAGCGGTGATTTACATAAGGCATACCGCATAAGGCGGCTTGTTCTGCAACCACTTTACGCGCTGCTTTTTTGGTGCCAACAAATAAAATAGTGCCTTTGTTTGCGGTCATTTGACCTAAATAGTTCATTGCGTCATTGAACAAAGGAAGTGTTTTATCCAAATCGATGATGTGGATTTTGCTTCTTGCTCCAAACAGGTAGTTAGCCATTTTTGGGTTCCAATAACGTGTTTGGTGACCAAAATGTACGCCCGATTCGAGCATTTGACGCATTGTTACAGCTGCCATTTATTTCTCCTAAATTGATTGGGACTGGCTGTCCCATTGGGTTACGCCACCGTTTACCCCGTTTAAAAAACCTGTGCAGAACACAAGGCACCCTTTTAAACGTGACGATAAACGTGAGGATTATCATGAAAATGAATGACGATTTATATCACGATTCGCTTTTTACAACAAGGTGGCTCTGTTAGAATTCTCTTTTCGACATTGTCGTGTGTTGCGTAAAAAATACGATCCCATCATTTTTTGCATCAAACACGCGGCTTTTTTTGCCATTTTTCCCATATCTTAACCATCAAAAATTTATGAGTATTATTATCAAAACCCCTGCTGAAATTGAAAAAATGCGTGTTTCTGGGCGTCTTGCAGCGGATGTTCTCGATATGATTGCGCCTTATGTTGTTGCAGGCGTGACGACAAATTATCTCAATGACCTCTGTCATAATTATATTGTAGATGTTCAAGATGCTATTCCCTCACCACTCAACTATCGCGGTTTTCCTAAATCTATTTGCACCTCCATCAATCATCAAGTTTGCCACGGTATTCCTAGCGATAAAAAATTGAAATCAGGGGATATTATCAATGTTGATATTACGGTTTTAAAAGATGGCTATCATGGCGACACCAGTATGATGTTTTGTGTCGGTGACGTAGCGCCGCATGCACAACGACTTTGCCAAATTACGCAAGAAGCTTTATTTTTAGGGATTGAGCAAATCAAAGCGGGGGCAACACTCGGCGATATTGGCGCGGCAATTCAAAAACACGCTGAGGGCAATCGCTACTCGGTAGTTCGTAATTTTTGTGGGCACGGTATTGGTAAAGATTTTCATGAGGAACCACAGGTGTTGCATTACGGTAAAGCCGGTGAAGGACTCGTCCTTGAAGCAGGTATGGTCATCACCGTTGAGCCAATGATTAATCAAGGCAAACACGCCACAAAATCACTTGGTGATGGTTGGACAGAGGTGACTAAAGATCACAGTTTGTCTGCACAGTATGAACATACCATTTTAGTGACTGAAACAGGCTATGAAATTTTAACGCTACGCCAATCTGAGCGGTAATTAGTTTATGATCACAAAACTCGATGTCGGTTTGTTTGTGCAACACAATGTACTGCTCACGTTCAAAAATTTAATCAAAGCAAAAGAGATGGAGTTACGTGAAAAATTTAATCCCCAACAATCTGTTTCCAAATTGTTGCGTGAAAAATCGGATTTCATTGACAGTATTCTACAGTGTTGTTGGCAACATTTCTTAGGTGAGCAAGCAAAAATGATGGCACTTTGTGCTGTAGGTGGCTATGGTCGACAAGAAATGTTTCCGTATTCTGATATTGATATTTTAGTGATTTTACCTGTCGATGATCTTGAGGAATATCAACTGGGATTAAGTGCGTTTTTTACGTTTCTATGGGATATCGGCTTAAAACTGGGTTATAGCGTTCGTAGTATCGCGCAATGCGTAGATGTTGCGACAAGTGATCAGACAATTATGACTAGCTTACTTGAAATTCGCTTAATTAGTGGTAGCGCATCCTTGCTTAAAATGGTAAAACAAGAAACGGCTCCGGATAAAATTTGGCCATCGGATCAATTTTTTGCCGCAAAAATGCAAGAACAACAAGCACGTTACGCAAAATATCATGATACCGCATATAACTTAGAGCCAAATATCAAAGAAGGTCCTGGTGGATTGCGTGATAGACAAGTTATAGCATGGGTATTTAAGCGCCATTATAACGCGGCGACATTGAAAGAGCTGATTAAATATGATTTTTTGCCAGAAGAAGAATACGCAGAATTAGTGACCTTGCTGAGTGTTTTATGGCGTATTCGTTATGCGCTCCATCTTCTCACTAATCGAGCAGAAGACAGACTTGTCTTTGATTATCAACGCGATTTAGCCGAGCAATTTGGTTTTAGTAGTGATAATCAATCGTATAATCAAGATGTTGAGCGTTTCATGCAGTTTTATTTTAAAACCGTCTTGGGACTCGAACGATTAAATGAGATGTTATTACAACTTTTCAGTGAGCGTTTTGTTCCGCGCGAAAGCAACGAGGTGATGCGACTCAATAGCGATTTTTCCATTATTAACGGTTATTTAGAAGCAGTTAATGCGCACGTTTTTGAGCGCAATCCTTTGGCATTATTGGAGTTATTTTTAATTTTAGAGCAGCGTCAAATTAAAGGTGTGCGTGCGACAACACTGCGTCTTATTCGCAAAAATCTTTATTTGATAGACGATAATTTTCGCACCAATAAAGCCGCAAATCGCTTGTTTATTGAAGCGTTTAAACAGCAGAGCGGCATTACAAATCAACTGCGTAGAATGAATCGATATGGTGTACTTGCTGCCTATATTCCAAGTTTTGCCAATATCGTTTCTCGCATGCAATACGATTTATTTCATATTTACACCGTAGATGAACATACATTATTTGTTATTCGCAATCTGCGACGATTTACTATTCCAAAACACTGCGATGAATTACCTTTTTGTAATGAAATTTTTGAGCGAATTGATAAGCCTGAAGTGTTGTATTTGGCTGCGCTATTTCATGATATTGCAAAAGGGATGCAAGGCGATCATTCGCAATTGGGCGAAACGATTGCTAGAGATTTTTGTGTGCAGCATGATTTGTCACGCCACGATTGCAATTTAGTCGCTTGGCTAGTGCGTAATCATTTAGTGATGTCCATGACCGCTCAACGAAAAGATATAAGTGATCCTGATGTGATACTTGAATTTGCGCAGAAAATAGGCAGTACAGAATATTTGAATTATTTGTATTTACTGACAGTCGCTGATATTCGTGCAACGAATCCTGAGCTTTGGAATTCGTGGAAAGATGCGCTACTCAAAGAATTGTATTCTGAAACGTATACTGTTATTCGTAAAGGACTTCCCAATCCAGCGGCATTAGTTGATAGGTTAGGTGAAAACAAACAAGAAGCTAAAGCGCAGTTGCTAAAATTAGGCATGATCGAAGAATTAATTAACCAAGCATGGGCGCATGTGAGTGATGATTATTTTTTGCGCTATTCCGCTGATGAAATTGCATGGCACACCATCGCTATTGCAGCCTCAAAAGAGTCTGAATTACCGTTAGTTCTGCTACGTCCACAAACGCAACGTGGCAGTGCTGAAGTGTTTATTTATACAAAAAACGAAGGGGCTATTTTTTCGTTAAGTACCGTAACGCTTGATCAACTGGGTTTAACAATCCTAGATGCACGCATTATGAGCACGTTAGATGGGTATGTACTCAACAGTTTTTTAGTGCTTGAGCAGTCAGGCGAACCAATTGATGATCTGTTTCGTGAAGTACATATTTGCAAAGCACTGCGGCACAATTTATTGCAAAATAAAGTGGCAAAAACGAAAAATATTCATCGTCAATCTCGACAAGCCAAACATTTTCCAATTAGCCCCGTGATTAATTTTCACATTGATCCACTCAATCGATACACGGTCATTGAACTCATTGCCACCGACCATGCGGGATTGCTTTCAAAGATTGGACAAGCTTTTTTGCAGCAACATATTCATTTGCATAATGCTAAAATTACCACGATTGGCAGTCGCGTTGAGGATATGTTTTATATCACCAACGCTAATCAGCAACCAATTACCGAGTTACAACAACTAGACGCATTGCGTCTTGCGCTTTTGAAGCAATTGGCAACAATTTAATTTTCTTCTCGTGCAAGTAAGCGACGAATATTGCTCTCATGGCGCCACAGCAAAAAGATAGTCATCACAAAAGCTGCCACGGTTAATACAGGATCTTGCGTTAAAAACCAAGTATAAATGGGCGATAGCGTTGATGCTACTAACGCGGATAACGACGAAATTTTGCCAAGCTTATAGATGAGATACCATGTTAGTGCAAATGCCGCACCGGTAAATAGGGAAAAACCGAGCAAAACGCCAAGTGACGTTGCAACGCCTTTGCCGCCTTTAAATCCAAAGAAAATGGGGTACAAATGCCCCATAAATGCAGCAATACCCACAAAAGCAACTAACGGTGAAGGTGCTCCAAGAAAACTGGTTGCCACAACGGGAAGAAAGCCTTTGAGTAAATCGCCACCTAATGTGATAGCGGCTGCTTTTTTACCACCAATGCGCATGACGTTGGTCGCTCCTGGATTTCCTGAGCCTTGTTCACGCGGGTCGGGTAAATTCATGAGCTTGCAGACGATAATAGCACTGGAAATAGAGCCAATTAAATACGCGAGTGGAATGATAAATCCTAAAATCATGTTGCACCTTAAAACTAAACATGTGAATACTTGTAAGTTTGCCGGTTTTACAGCGATACTTACGCAACTTTAAATGCTACATCATAATGAGAAAAAGATAAAATATGACAGACATCATTTTTTTACGCAATGTGCATATTGATGCGCTTATTGGTATTTTTGATTGGGAGCGCACCGCAAAACAAACGCTTATTTTTGACATTGAAATGGCATTTGATTGCAGTGATGCAGGGCAAAGTGATTCCATTGATGATACCCTTGATTACAAAGCGGTTTACGATAGATTAGTTACCTTTGTATCGCAAAGTGAATTTTTCTTAATTGAAAAATTAGCCGCACAAATGATTGCTATTATTCAACAGGAATTTCAGGTGACATGGGTGAAATTAACCGTCAATAAAAAAGGGGCGGTTGGCGCAAATATTGATGTAGGCGTTATCATGGAACGTGGAATGCGTTAAACTTTGCAAAAAAAGTGAATTTTTCAGTTTAATCTTTATCAAGCTCAAGGTAGGAATGTTATGACGTTAAAAATTCTCGTGCCACATCTTCCCGAATCGGTGAGTGATGCAACGTTGATTGCGTGGCATAAAAAAGTGGGTGATAGCGTCATCAAAAACGACAGCCTTGTTGACTTAGAAACCGATAAAGTGACTTTGGAAGTGGTTGCGCCTGAATCGGGTATTTTGCGGGAGATTCTTAAACAAGATGGCTCGATTGTTTTAGGTGGCGATGTACTTGCCATATTAGCGCCTAGTAGTGTGAGCGTCGACATGTCGCCAGCGCTTGATGAGCATGATGACGATAATAATCCACTGACGCCATCAATTCGACGCTTATTGCGAGAGCATGAGTTAAATGCAGCGGATATTGTCGGTACCGGTAAAGATGGGCGTTTAACAAAGCTCGACGTTTCAAATTACATTCAACAGCGTACGCTACAAGAAGCACAAGTTATTGCGCCAGAGCAACCCGTCATAACAGAAGTCATTGAGCCAATCAATGAAGTAGAGTTGACCACGCCAGTGACCAATCTACGTCCAGAACAACGTGTACCCATGACGCGTTTGCGTGCAAAAGTAGCGGAACGATTATTGCAAGCACAACAAAATGCTGCCATGTTAACGACGTTTAATGAAGTGAATATGCAAAACGTCATGGATTTGCGTAATCAATATAAAACACGTTTTGAGCAAAAGCATTCGGTCAAATTGGGTTTTATGTCGTTTTTTGTTAAAGCGTCCATTGAAGCACTTAAGCGTTTCCCTGTGATTAACGCTTCAATTGATGAAAATGACATTATTTATCATGGCTATTATGATATCGGTATTGCAGTGAGTACTGAAAAAGGATTAATTGTTCCCGTGTTGCGTGATGCGGATCAGCTTGATTTTGCTGGCATTGAGCAAAGTATTGTTGAGTTTGGTGAAAAAACACGCAGCGGTCGTTTGAGTTATGAGGATTTAAAAGGCGGAACATTTACCATTACAAATGGTGGGATTTTTGGTTCAATGCTTTCAACGCCTATTTTGAATCCACCACAATCCGCTATTTTAGGGATGCACGCGATTAAGGAGCGTGCTGTTGTTGAAAATGGGCAAATTGTGATTCGCCCAATCATGTATTTAGCATTGTCATACGATCATCGCTTAATCGATGGGCGTGATGCTGTGCAGTTTTTAGTCACTATTAAAGAATGTTTAGAATCACCTGCGCATTTGTTGCTAAACATTTAAAATAGGTCAATGTTAAGTTGTTAATGCTATTTTGAGCATTGACAGATTATTTATATAACAGTAATTTAAACTATTTTACTTACCTGATTACTTAAGAGTTATTGATGAACGAATTTTCTAGAATTAGTCGCTTACCCCCTTACGTTTTTAACATTGTCAATGACTTAAAAGCAAAAGCCCGTGCGGCAGGTGAAGATATTATTGATTTTGGCATGGGAAATCCCGATCAGCCAACGCCACAACATATTGTGGATAAATTAATTGAAGCGGTTGGTCGCCCAGATACGCATCGCTACTCTGTATCGCGCGGTATTCCGCGTTTGCGTCGTGCAATTTCTAACTGGTATAAAACCCGTTTTGATGTGGATGTTGACCCAGAAACCGAAGCGATTGTAACCATTGGCTCAAAGGAAGGTTTAGCACATTTAGCGCTTGCGACACTAGGTCCTGGTGACGTTGTTCTTGTTCCTAATCCTGCTTATCCCATTCATCCTTATGGTGTTGTTATCGCGGGGGCGGATGTGCGTCATGTGCCTTTAATTGAGGGCAGTAACTTTTTTGAAGAGTTAATTAACGCCATCAATAATTGTTACCCCAAACCCAAAATGCTGATTCTAAATTTCCCCGGTAATCCAACCAGTGAATGCGTGGAAGTAGACTTTTTTGAAAAAATTATTGCGATTGCAAAAGAACATAAAATTTGGGTTGTCCATGATTTAGCGTATGCGGATATTGCGTTTGATGGTTATGTTGCACCATCCATTTTAGAAGTTGAAGGCGCGAAAGAAATTGCAGTTGAGTTTTTCACTTTATCCAAAAGTTACAATATGCCCGGATGGCGTGTAGGCTTTATGTGTGGCAACAAAGAGTTAGTTGGGGCATTGTCGCGAATTAAATCGTATTTGGATTACGGTACGTTTGCGCCAATTCAAATCGCCGCCATTGCTGCACTAGAAGGTCCTCAAGAATGCGTGAAAGAAATTTCGGATATGTATCAAAGACGTCGTGACGTGTTGTGTGACGGTCTTAATGCAGCGGGGTGGAAAGTGGAAAAACCGAAGGCAACGATGTTTGTCTGGGCAAAAATTCCTGATGCGTATTTGGAAATGGGGTCACTTGAATTCTGTAAAAAATTATTACTCGATGCCAAAGTAGCGGTTGCACCAGGTATTGGCTTTGGTCAATATGGTGATGATCATGTGCGTTTTGGCTTAATTGAAAACGAAAACCGCACACGCCAAGCGATTCGTGGCATTAAGGCGATGTTTAAAAAAGACGGCTTGATTTAGGAATAACGATGAAACCTGTAAAAATAGGGATTTTAGGACTGGGTACTGTAGGCGGTGGCGCTGCGGTAGTTTTGCAACGCAACGCGGCTGAAATCGCCCGTCGCGCGGGTCGTGAAATTATTATCACCCGTGCGTCAGCGAGTGATTTAACAAAGTCGCGTCTTTGCGATACGTCAAAAATGGTGATGACCCAAAGTGGTTTTGACATTATTAACGACCCTGAAATTGATATTATTATCGAAACTATCGGTGGCGCGGGTATTGTCAAAGAAATGGTGATGCAAGCCATTGAAAATGGCAAGCACGTTGTGACGGCAAACAAGTCATTAATTGCACTTCACGGTAATGAAATTTTTGCAAAAGCCAGCGAGAAAGGCGTTATTGTGGCTTTTGAAGCGGCTGTTGCAGGGGGTATCCCTATTATCAAAGCGATTCGTGAAGGCTTAAGTGGCAATCAAATTGAATGGCTTGCAGGGATTATCAACGGCACTGGTAATTTTATTTTGACCGAAATGCGCGATAAGGGACGTGATTTTGCAGACGTTTTAGCCGAGGCGCAAGCGCTCGGTTACGCTGAAGCCGATCCCACCTTTGATGTTGAAGGGATTGACGCAGGGCATAAATTGACGATTTTAGCGTCGATTGCCTTTGGTATTCCGTTGCAATTCGATAAAGTGTACACCGAGGGCATTACTAAAATTACGCGCACCGATGTTGAGTATGCCGAGCAGTTAGGTTATCGAATTAAAAGTTTAGGGATTGCGCGTAAAACCGCAAAAGGGATTGAACTACGCGTGCATCCGACATTGATTCCAGAGCGTCGCTTAATTGCCAATGTCAATGGCGTGATGAATGCGGTTCTTGTCAAAGGCGATGCTGTTGGTGCAACACTGTATTATGGTGCAGGCGCTGGTGCAGAACCTACGGGATCGGCTGTTGTGGCTGATGTAATTGATGTCGTGCGTGCACTGACTAGTGATCCTGAAAATCGCGTACCACACTTAGCATTTCAAGCAAATGCGTTAGCCAATATTCCCGTTTTAGCGTCGGGTGATTTTGAAACTGCGTATTACTTACGTCTAAATGCAGAAGATAAATCGGGCGTTTTAGCGGATGTAACGCGAATTTTGGCAGATTGTGATATTAGCATTGAAGCCATTTTACAAAAACCACCCGCGAACAATGAAACCATTGTACCGATTATTTTGTTGACGCAAGTTACGCAAGAGCACAAGCTCACTGCAGCGATTGCAAAAATTGAACAATTAAATACGGTGAGCGGTAAGGTGAACCGGATTCGGTTGGAAACGTTGGGATAGATTTTTATCAAAAAGGCACGAGAGGGATTTTGTGCTTTTATTTAAATTTTTATTGAGAAAATTAGTAGTGCTTATGATTCAAATTGTAATTGGTTTCGTTGCTTTGTTTTTTTATTCGAATTGATGTCAGCTTGAAAAAGATTAAAAGTAGATAAAATACAAAGACATAAGGAATTTTGAAAATGATTCCCCAAACACAAAAACGCCCTTACGCATTATGAATTGGTTATATTTAGCCATTGCAATTCTTTCTGAAGTGCTTGCAACAACCGCATTGAAATTATCTAACGGTTTTACTGTGTGGCCACCTTCTTTAGCTGTCATGGTGGGTTATGGTTTTGCATTTTATTTTTTGTCATTAACATTGCGCACTATTCCCCTTGGCATTGCTTATGCTATTTGGTCGGGCGTTGGCATTGTGCTTATTTCACTTGCAGGTTGGGTGATTTATGACCAAAAGCTCAATTTTCTCGCTATGTTGGGAATTTTTTAATTATTATTGGCGTTGTAGTTTTAAATCTTTTTTCAGAATCCATAGAACATTAATTTAATAGAAGTTACGCATTGATGAAAAAAGCTAGTGATAAGAAACATAACTCGACCCAGTACAGCGCATTGCAATCTATCGATGTACACTGGTTTTTTATTGAGCGAACCGAAATATGTCAGTTGTCGTGGATTGGGAGAAGTGATGAACATCTCGCATGATAGTGTGAATAGGTTTT